>JAPOXY010000241.1 GCA_026706845.1 Gemmatimonadota bacterium | reverse complement strand
GCTCGCGCTCGAATTTGGCACACTTTTACTTGACTTTCTTATACCTGTACAACTGCGCCAGTATCATCAATGCAATGATGCGCCCAACAACTTGGGATCGTATGGTTGGGCTATCCTCTCACCCGGCGTAACAGAGCCTAATACCACCTGTTTATCTGCACCGGTTACACCCGGCACATTGCCCGGTTGCCCATTCATGCTCTGACATGCAAGGATCGCAAATGCAATAGCTTCTTTTGCCTCTGACGCCATTCCAAGATCATCCAATCGCTTGAATGCGATATTTCCCAGTGCCCGATCCAAAAGATCCATCATAACCGGATTCTTGGTACCGCCCCCACTTGCAATCACCTCATGGATTTCACACCTGGGCAAAACAAATCGCTTTAGCCCATGCACAATGCTTTCCACCGTGAACTGCGTTGCCGTACGCACGAGGTCTTCCTCTTTTATCTCCCAATCGAAAATTTTTTGGACCATATCGGCTCCAAAATCCTCGCGTCCCGTTGTCCTGGGTAGCTCCAGATCCAAAAAAGGATGCGCCATAAGCACCGCCAACAGATCCTCACACACCTGGCCTTTGTCCGCAAGTGCACCATCCTTATCGAAGCTCTGTTTACCGTGAGTAATCACCTGCACAACCCCATCAATGACCATATTGCCGGGGCCTGTATCAAATGCGAAAATATCTGACACGCCACAGTTTGCAGGCAATATATTTACATTGGCGATACCACCAATATTGAGCATCACGCGTCCCACGTATTCAGACCGAAACAACAGATAATCCACCAGCGGAACAAGCGGTGCTCCCTGGCCACCCACAGCCATATCCCGCGATCGAAAATCCGATACCGTCGTGATTCCCGTGCGTTCCGCAATCACCGAGGGATTGCCAATCTGCAGCGTTGCTCTCACCCTCTTGCCGGCAACCACGGCAAGCGCGGGCAAATGGTGAATCGTCTGCCCATGCGATCCAATCACATCGACTTCTCCCGCGCTGACATTAGCTTCCTCGCACACGCGCAGCGCAGCCTCTGCAAACCATTCCCCAAGCGCGGCATCCATGCGGCAGATTGCATCGACCCGCCCATTTTCGCAAAGTGACAAAATCTCCCTTCTGACATCCTGGGGAAAAGGAACCTCAATATACCCGAGCAGAGACAGATCAGATTCGCCGATCTCCACAAGCGCGGCATCCACTCCATCGGCAGAAGTTCCAGACATGAGACCGATTGCTTTCACTTCACGCTCCTATCTCGCGAACGGTTTTGACACCGCGAATAAAATAGTGATAAACGACTGACCCCTTGAAAAGACGCCGTTCAATCTCACTATCTCCCACGCTTCTGAACCGCTGGGCTTCTCGTCGTCGCCGCAAGATATTGAACGGATGCAGCAATACCCATAAAAGGCCAGCTATTGCCGCAACGGGATGTTTCCAATGGCCCTTTAGCAACAAACCCAAATTTGCCAGTTCCATAGCGACGCGAACCGGGAATTTATACAACAGCCGCAAAAGGGAGAAATTTTTCAACAACATCACGAGTTGATTGCGGTGATTCAAATACGCTTTTCTATAACTCTCTGCACCCAGCGTAAACCCACCGTAGTGATATACGAGAGAATCGGGCACATAGACGATGCGATACCCGGCAAGGTGAAACCGCCAGGACAAATCGATCTCTTCCATATGCATTACAAAACCCTCATCGATCAATCCCGTTTTTTCGAGACAATCCATACGCAAAAACATAGCCCCCCCAATAGCCCAAAAAATATCGCGAGGGTGATTGTATTGCCCCACATCTTCTTCGACAAACTCAAATATCCTACCCTGACAAAACGTAAATCCCCACTTATCCATCAGCCCGCCTGCAGCCCCGCCATAATCAAACATTTTGCGATTCTGCAATGACCTAACCCTGGACTGACACGCCCCAATTTCAGGATCGGATTTCAGGGCATCAATCAGCGGCGGCAACCACCCTTCGCCCACCTCCACGTCCGAATTTAACAACATCGCATACGCGCCCTTTGCAATCTCTAACCCCCGGTTGCACCCGGCGCCCATCCCCTTGCTCGGCTTCCCATTTCCCCCACCCGTCTTCACAATGCGAATATCCGGAAATTTTTCCAATGCCCGATCCAGACTGCCGTCGGGATAAGGCTGATCATCTGCTACAATAACTTCAAAAGGAATATCCAATGTCCGCGCATAGACAAATGCCAGGCATTCGGAAAGAATATCCCCCAAATAATGGGGGATGATAATTGAGACTAATGGTTTATTATTCTCTGCCATCTGAAAATCTCGGACTTCCTCCATCAAAACACCACCTCTACACCCAATTCTTCAGCCGCTTTTTCCAAACTTTCCACATGGGTTTTATGCATCGGAATCCCCGTCTTTTCCCAGGCCGCCTTTTTTAACGACTCAATCTCACCGGGCGCGTAAATGCGATCCACACCTTCTTTTGGGCGAGAAGCCCGAATCGTTTGAATCATCCGGTCAACTTCTCGTTTGAAATCAGACACATCGCAAAATGTCTCAATCTTGATCGCCTGAAAAAAGTGACTGGCCCGCCGCTGTCCTTGATATTCATCTTCCCGATTTACCGTTGCCAGGCAAAAAGGCAGAATACCGCTCAAAACATCCATCACCACATTTAGCCCCGATCCTTTTGCACCACCAGGCGCTACCAGCGCGTGCGCGCGATGGGGATCATCAGTCACCTGTCCATCCTCATCTAACACCCATTCGCCGTCTAATTTTCTACCGTACAAACGCATAGTGCCCACTCGCCCCCAGGCGGACCGCCCCGTCGCCATATCCAGAACAATGGGATATTCCCGATTCGCCGGAATCGCATAAGCCAGCGCGTGATTGCCCAACAACCTGTCTATCCCTCCATAAGGCGCCACGCCCCGACTGCTGCTCGACACGCAAAAGCCGATCATATCCCGGTCCAATGCCATCGTCGCATAACAGGCCGCTGCGCCGTAGTGACGGCTGTTTATAACTGTTGTCGCCGCAATCCCCAGTTTATCTGCTTTTGCAATTGCCATTTGCATCGCCCGATAAGATGCCAGATGTCCCAAACACCCATCGCCATCTACCGTTGCCGACGCGGGTCCTTCGCGGACAACGCGAATTTCGGGTTTGGGATTTGTGTGACCAGTTTGAATGCGCTTTAAGTAACCCGGCACAGCCCGCGTACCGTGTGAGTGAACGCCGCGCACATCTGTCTCAACTTGCAAATCAGCCATCAGCCGCGCATCTGCCCTCGGCACACCAACCGCTTCATAAAGCCGCTGTGTCGTCTCTCTCAAATCGCGAACCTGAATCAATCGCTCCTGTTCGCCTGCCTCTATCGGCACAATACCATTCACGAGTTCATGCATAAAAACCTCCAAACTCCTTGCCCAAATCAAAAAGACATTTTAAGTTGTCAGCACACCCAATCGTTCTCCGAGATAAGACATGAAAGGGGAAACACAGGAGAGATTGGGTCGTCTTAATTTTACGTTTCACCTCTTATCTGTAAGGAAATCATCATGGATTACGATGTCATCGTCATAGGCGGCGGGAGTGCGGGATACGCCGCTGCACGCACGGCACAAGAACTCGGCGCAAAAGTTGCCATTATCGACAAGGGACCTCTCGGTGGCCTGTGCATCTTGCGCGGTTGCATGCCCACCAAAACCATTCTGCGCTCATCAGACGTCATGTCCTTAATGCGTCGCGCCAGAGAATTTGGCCTGCGTGCTTCTAATTTGCGCGCAAACCTCGCCGAAATCAACGACCGCAAACGCGCACTCGTCAGCGAATTTGCAGATTATCGCATCGAGCAACTGCGCAATCCGCGGTTCACCCTCATCGACGGCACAGCGCAGTTTGTCAATCGCAATACCATCACAGTAGGAAAACAAAATATCACTGCGCGAAGTTTTATCATCAGCACGGGATCAACCGTTGCCGACATCGCCATTCCCGGCTTGAAAGAAGTGGGCTATATCACCAGCGATGAAGCACTTGAACTGCGGGAATTGCCAGAATCGATGATCGTCCTGGGTGGCGGACCTGTCGCAACGGAATTTGCACAATTTTTCTGCCGCTTGGGAACGCGCACCACACTTATACAGCGCAGCCATCACATTTTCAGCAACACAGACGAAGACCTCGCACGTCCGGTAGAAGCCCGCTTCAGAGAAGAAGGCATGGAAGTCTTTACCGACACGCAATTGCAAAAATTTACGACCAAAAACAATGCCAAAATCGCCCACTTTCACCACAGTGGCAAACTCCGCCGCGCGTCAGCAGACATAATCCTCCATGCTCTGGGGCGCGTGCCCGACATCCAATCGCTCGCACTTGAAAATGCCGGCGTACACGTCGAGCGCGGACGCATTCTCGTGGATCATCACATGTGTACCAACGCGCCCAATATTTATGCAGCGGGCGATTGTACGGGACTCTACGAAATCGTACACATCGCCGTTCAACAAGGCGAGATAGCCGGTCACAACGCCGTTGAAGGAACCCAACAGCAATGCATCGACTACAGGCTCAAAGCCGAAGTGGTCTTCACCGATCCGCAATTTGCGTCTGTGGGCCTCACCGAAAAAGAATGCCGCGAGCAAAACATCCCCTATCGCGTTGCGTCCTATCCCTTTGACGACCACGGCAAATCCATGGTCATGGGGGAACTTCATGGATTTGTCAAAATCCTCTGCCATCCCGAAACAGGCGAAATCATCGGTGGGCATATCGTCGGTCCAGAAGCGGGCGAACTCTTTCACGAACTCATCGCCATCATGCACTTTCGCGGCACAGTACACGACCTCATGAGCATTCCGCATTACCATCCCACACTATCGGAAATTCTCACCTATCCGGCAGAAGACCTCGTTGAGGAAATTCACTCCTCGCGGTGAATAACGGGTTTTAACCGATAGGCGGTTATTGCAGCAAATGGGATAAATAACAGGGAAATGCGAAACAAATTCTGATAGGAAATCCACGCGACCAGCAATCCGGCCAGCATGGGCAATAACCCCTGTGGAAACATAAACATATTCATAAAGCTGGTATAAGTAGGCCGCCGGTCAGCAGGCGCAATATCGAGGACATACGTCATGCGTCCCGAATACATGCCGCTTTGGGCTGCGCCAGCAAAAATGAATGTAAACGCATATACCACGACCCTAAAATCCACCTCTTTACCCCAGATCCAGATGGGATGATTGGGTACATACACAATACATATTGGAATCAGACTGGACAGCGCGAGCAAGAAGGTGCCATACAAAAACAACGCCTGATTGCCCTTGTAACGCCCAACCCAGGCCCACGCGACATTTGAAAAAACCGAACTAAATTGCATAGCAGTCACATAAAATCCAATATAAACCGCTCCAATGCCCAGACCAGAAATCGCGTAAGGCATGTAAAACGGCCCACCCATCATGCTAAAGCCCCACAAAAATTGCACCATGCACAAACGCCTGAAATTCACATCCTCTTTCATCAGACTCAGGCCACTGAGCAAATAATTTTTCAGGGAAAGCTGCGCGCGCGTGCGCTTTTCAATGGGTTCGCGGATCCTGCCGAATGTCAGCACTGCCAGCGTAGTGCCCAAACCAGAGAGCATAAACAATACCGCGTAATTATTCGGAAACGCGAGACCGCTTTGCACGCTCAGGATATACGAAATCAAAATGCCCGCAACCATCGACATCACACCACCTGAAAATCGGCGCAGAGCAAAAACCTTTGCCCGATCCGACGCGGGAATTGCCTTGCCCATCAAATCCATCCACGGCACACTCATCACACCCATCAGCGACGTTCCCATCGCGTAAAACACCATAAACAAAGACAAAAAAATTGCGGGATCCGACTCGCCCAAAAAAATGGTCATCACACCCACCAAAATCCACATCACACTTCGAGCCATACCCGCCCAGATCAACAAGGGCATCTTTCGGGGTTTGGGTTCGATAACCCGGGAAATAAAAACCTGCGGCCAGGCCCACCCCATTCTCATGAGCGCGCCGGCCATCCCAACCAGAATGCTGGATGTGGTCAGCGTTTGTACAAAAGCCGGCATCACCAGGTCTGAGCTAATAAACGTGTACGCCATCATCACCATGCCGCCATTGATCACCAGCAACCAGCTATTTCGGCGCGTCTCCCTTTGCGAGCGCCTCGCCGCTACCACATCGCGTAGCGGCGGTCCCCCATGCTGTGCCATTTCCATGATTTGTTACGTCCTATAAGCGATCCGCACCGTCAATAATTCCCTGAATATCCACAATCCCACACCCTGGTCCCCTGGGTACACTCATCTGCCCATCTCGGATCTCGAGCGCAGGATCAAACCACTCGCAGTATTTCTCAATCCCCCTTTTGTATTCCTGATATCGACCAATATCCGGTGTACAGGCGGCAAAGTGAAGCATATAGATAAACCCAAAACCACCGGAAATATGTACGGTCGTCGGCATCCTGGCCAGAGCGGCCATTCGCGCAACGCGCGTCGAGCGAATAAGTCCCCCGTAATAATGCAGGTCGGGCTGTACAATATCCACACCGCGATTGGCAATCATCCATCGAAACCGCCTGTCGCTGAACTCCTGTTCGCCTCCAGAAACGGGAATGTCCAGCGCATCGGCAACGACCTTCGTATCTTCGAGGTGATCAAACGGACAGGGTTCTTCAAAATAAACCGCTCCAATATCTTCGAGCATACGTCCCACTTCAATAGCCTGCGGCGGATCGTAAGAACTATTGGAATCCGCGTGAATATCAATCGCATCACCGAGCACCTTGCGAGATAACGCGATCAAATTTGGTGTTCGCCCGAGCATGGCATCTGCGTTTTTGCTCATGCGTCCACCAATTCTAAACTTCACGGCTGGCGCACCCGTCTCGTCGATCAGATTCTGCAAATAAACCACCTCTTCTTCCGGTGTGCTATCCCTGCGTCCGCTCGCAACATAAAAGGGAACCCACTCGCGCACAACGCCGCCCAGGAGTTCGGGAATGGATTTTTGTGCAATTCGACCGAGCAAATCCAACAGCGCCATCTCAACCCACGCCACGCAGCACCAGAAAGCCAACCCCTGCAATTTGTAATTGCTGCTGTGGCGGTACACGCCCCACAGATGGTTTTCGAGATCGCGGGCATCTTTCCCGATAAAATAGGGAATTACCAACTCGTTGAGAATCGGATACACGTATTGTGCCCGCCCATTTGTAAATGCCAGACCCTCCGCACCATCTCTCGAACGCACATGCACGTAATACTCTCGCGCATCTTTGAGCAACTGAATAGATTCGATCACAACCGGCTCATCCAGCCCATCCAGAACCAGAACGGGTTTTTCAGCCGCCTCATCCAGTGCCGCAATACTCGGTGTCATTTCAAGTCTCCTGCTGCGAATTTTGAATTTTCTCTTGCAATTTTTCAAAATACAGATCTCGATCAACGGGAATATCGACCCAATCATTCAGCCATGAAGACAAAAGCATCGCATTCGACAATTCAACCCCGTGAATGCCTTCAACCCCGGGCGCGAGCAGTGGACTGCCGTTCAATATGGCGTCACACCAGTTGTTAATTATGCCGCGGTGCGCCCCCCCGTCTTCGCCGAGAGGTATATCGAGTTTTTCCGACCTGGGTTTGCCAAAGCCGCCCGTATATCCCCGAGAGAATTCACTCAGAGAAACATTTGACCGCCACCACACAATGTTGTTGTTTTCCATAACCACCTTGCCGCGATCCGTCGCTATCTCCAGGCGATTGCTTCCGGGAAACTCCCCGGTCGTGGTGATGAACACGCCCGTCGCACCGCTGTCGTATTCCACATACGCAGTGACATCGTCATCCACCTCAATATCGTGATATTTGCCATAGCTGATAAAAGCGCGCACGCGCGAAGGCATCCCGCAGATCCACTGCCACAGATCCAAATTATGCGGGCACTGATTCATCAACACACCGCCCCCCTCGCCCGACCAGGTCGCGCGCCATTCGCCCTTATCGTAATAACTTTGAGCGCGAAACCAGTTTGTGACGATATAATTCGTGCGCTGAATATCTCCCAATTCGCCAGAAGCCACCAATTCTCGCAATTTTTGATGGTGTGGGCGGGTTCGCTGATTGAACATCAGGGCAAACACTTTGCCACTTTTTTCAGCCGCCTCATTCATCTCATAGACTTGTCTGGTATATACGCCTGCGGGTTTCTCTATCAGAACATGTAAATCGTTCTCAAATCCCTTTATCGCAAATGTCGGATGATCGTAATGCGGCGTCGCCACAATAATCGCATCAACAGCTCCCGACGTGATCAGCTCATCGCCATTGTCGAATGTCCGCACGTTTTCTCCGAGGTTGTCGCGTGCCCACTGAATCCTATTCGGATCGACATCGCACACCGCTGTCAATTCACCATGCGGAATATCCCCCTCCGCAAAATACTTCGCGTGACCTCCCCCTCTGCCGCCAATGCCAATAATGCCAACTCTCACCTTTACCATACTGTAAACACCTCCTCTTTTAAACCTACCATCATCTACCCGTATGCTGCCGATCAAGTTGCGCCTTCAATGCGTTTTCCATCGCTTCGGTCGCAATAAAAAAATTATCGGGATAACGCGCATGTTCCAAAAGTGCCGTATAAATCGCATCTGCCTCATAGTTATTCAAACCCAACCCGGCCAAATACTGGAGCCGCATATTGCGATCCAGATTGATCTGCGCATCTGCGAGCCATTCGTCGAGATCGCGTGCGCGCCCGGCATACGTAGAAAGCAGTGCGACAGCTGATCCCAAAGACACATCATTCAGCGAGTACCACACCTCCGTGTAATCCTCGCGGTCCAAACGCGTCTGCAAAGCATCGACATCGACGGATAGTGCTCCCTCTTGTCCCAACAGCACAACATCATACCCTTCGCCATCATCTTGATTGCCCCAAATTGTCCCGTGCGGAAACACCTCAAAAAAAGTCGCTATCTCGCTCTTCACCGCATCTAACCGCGACTCGTAAAGTGGAACCCATTGCGTAATAACACCTCCGGGATTCAAACGCTCTTTGCACAACTCAAAATACTCTTTCGAATACAGCGCGCCAGCACCCTTAACCCAGGGGTGAATCGGATCAGAAGTAATGATATCGAATTTCTCATCTGTTGCCAGCAGATAATGTCGCGCATCGTCAATCACAACTTCCACGCGGGGATCTTTTAATACACCGTAGTTCTCTGGGCCAAAATACACCTCAGCCGCAGGTGGAATCAGCGGCTCAATTTCGCAGATCACAATGCGTTCAATACTCGGATATAAAACATAAATCCCGGCCGTCACCCCCGCACCACACCCAACCACGAGCACAGAACGCGGTTCCCTGTGCATCAATGCTGAAAGATGCCCCAACATGCGCTGCAAACGCATATCCTGTGGCTCGCTGGAAGCCACGATTTTTCCACTAACGTGAAAATTCCGCACGCCATTATCCAGTTCCGACACTGCAACCGATGCATTCATCCCTTCATCCGCGTAAATATATGTCGCGTCCTCTCCCCAATCGAGGAGCGAACGACCATAAGCAATCAGCGACGGCGGCGGTCCCTGTATACTCCACACCAGAAAAATAACCCCCACCACAACGCCGACCCACCGATCTGACCTGACCGTTCTATCCCCATCTCTCACCTGCCACAAACTGCGCCCGAACATCAAAACGGCCCCAAATGCAGAAAGGATGAGTAACACCTGTTGCGCTATCTGCGTCCCCAAAAGCGCGATCAAAACCACACTAAAACCCAGCGCCCCCACAATTGCACCTGCCGTATTGGCCGCATACACACTACCGGCCAATGCGCCAGGGTCGCCACCCTGCGAACGCGCCGCAGCGAGAGCAAGCGGAAAACTCCCCCCCCACAACACAGTCGCGGGAAAAATAGCCACAAAGCAACGCAACAAATCCAGTTGAAAACGCACTGTGGTTATTCCTCCCGATGTCCAGTAGGGAAGCAACTGAGAAAGCGCGTAAGCCGCCCAGGCAACCGCGCCAACCAGAAGAAGCTGGCACCATCCAAGAGCAATTTTGGGATTTACTTTTGTGCGTGCAAAATACGCCCCCACACTGCTACCCACTCCCAACCCGATTAGAAAAACCCCGAGAATAATCGAAAAAGCGTAAACAGTCGCCCCCATCATAAGCGACAGCAACCGCGTCCAAATTACCTGAGCACCCAGCGCGCACGCGCCGGAAATTGCAATCGTCACATAAACTCGCCAGGCCTCTATCATCCACAAACTGCGCGTGGTCGTCTTTCCCATTGACGCATCGTATTCAGCCCATTTTGCCAACCCATACCCGACAAATGCCACGGCTAAATTGAGCGCGACCGCCACATAAGTCGCCGTAACCACATCGTACAGGCGCAGCAGATAAAAACCCGCGAACAAACACCCGCAAACAGCACCGGCAATATTTCCCCCGTAAAAAAAACCGAGCCACGAAACACCGCGAGGCGTTGATTCTGTCCACCGCGCCATCGCAGGCAGGGTCGCACCCATCAACACCGTAGGAAAAAAAAGACAGATTGCACAGACAATCCCCCGCAGGAAATGTCCCCACAATCCATAGGTTGCCACACCGATATAAATCGTGCCAATCATGGGCAGAACGAAAAGCAAAATCAGGCCTATGACACCAATGCCCAATTCCAAAAGCGCATAGACCTTTAACGGATGGTAGCGCGTTGAAATAATGCGCGAAAGCATCACACTACCAGCGCACATCCCGCCCATAAACGTACCCAGCAATATGCCGAGAGAAATTGCCGAAGACCCGATAATCAGTTGCAACATCTGAAACCAGACAATTTCATAAATGAGCGCGGCGCATCCACTTCCTACAAAGAGGATAATTAGAAAAGGCAAAAACTTTCGATTTGCGTCCATAGCCATCACTCATTTTCGTCCGCAAGCTGACGCATCGCCGCAGAATGGGTCACACCTTCAGCCCGTAGCCGCCTGTAAGCTGCTTCATCCATCCCTTCGGGATTGAGAAATGCGCGAATATCGTATCGTCCGGGCACTGCAACGGGCAACTTGCCCTCTTCGATCATCAATTGCAGCGGATAGCCCATTTCCTCAAGTGGTAGATGCACAACCCGATGTTGCCGTGCCGATTCAAAAAGCGCCATCATAATCTCGACAGTTGCACGCGCTTTGCGCCCTGAAGCGCGATGTTCCTCCCCTCCTTCTAACCACGCGATCAACTCGCGCACAGAAGCGGCGTTGGTCTCGCCACCAATTGCGCGAGCCCCCTCATCAGCTACAATTTCCACATCTTTCCACCCATTGGTCGTTGCATTGAATACGCGAACCGAGTTTTCGGTCACCTCCATCAATCCCTCTGAGCCGCGAATCTGAAAATGCCCTGCCTGTTCACCCGGGCGATTCAAATCCGCCTGGATCAAAGCCTGAGCCCCATTGGCAAACGCGACCAGCCCCATACACGCATCTTCAATCGGCGTATCGCGCTCAAAGCGATCGGTCTGCCGCTCGACAGCACCCATCACCCATTCGCCCTCTGGATCGTCCAATACAAACCGAATGCCGTCGATAGTATGCGTCGCCCAGTTGATCAATCCCTGCGCGACCTGTCCATGCACCATTATAGCATCGCCAATGACCTCCTCGCGCATCAACGCCCGCGCCTTTTCCCAACCGGGCGTAAAACGCCGCTGATGACTGACCACCAGCCTTGTCCCATTTTTTTCACACGCATCCAGCATACGATCTGCCTCGCCAAGGCCAATCGCCATAGGCTTTTCGCAAATAACACCAGGCACACCGCCATTCGCCGCGCCAATCGTACAATCCGGATGGAGAAGATGCCATGTACAAACGCTGACGATATCGAGTCCTTCGTTTGCTACCATCTCCTCAAGTGAAGGGTACGCTTTGGGAATCCCAAACTCCTCGCAAAATTGCTCTCGCGCAACCGGATGGGGATCGGCAACCGCCACCATCTCTGCATTGGCCACGCGCAAATACCCATCGGCGTGACTGCGCGCAATTGAACCGCATCCAATAATACCGACTCTGTAAGTCATAGCGAATCCTTATCCTGATTTTTACGCAACCATTCCTCCAGCCACAATCCCGGATCCTCTGCGCTCGCGCACTGGTACAAAACCTCAACCGTAGCTTTTAAATCACTATCACACATCAGATACACGCGCGCAAAAACATCCGTACGCTCCCGGTAAATCCGGTAAAGCGCCATCCGCGCATTGTTGAGTTTCCACGAAGGAAATCGGGCATATAGCTCAGTCTTAAGAGGGAGAGTGCGAAACTCTGTGCGTGCGAAATCGAAAATCTGCTGGCGGAGCGTTATTTTCTGGGGAGAATCGGACTGGTAAAGTGAATCGAGGCGAGAAGCAATATCGCGCATAAATTTCCGAAAAACAACACCATCTGCACGCTCGTCAAGCACCCGATGCACTACTTCGGAATCTGTACCGTATTTGCGCTGCAACCACATCAACGCCCCGGTTTCACCGACAAAACTCGCCAGACTCTCATTAAAGGTAACATCTCCTTCAATCCACACAGTTGCATGCGTCAACTCGTGAATGATGAGATCGGCCAGATCGCCTTCGGAATAACGCAACATAGAGCTCAATACCGGATCGGAAAACCACCCCAGCGTACTATACGCGCTCACCGGTCGCAAATATGTGTCATACCCCTCAGCCACATATTGATCGCGCGCTTCCTCGGCTTTTGATCGATCAAAATATCCCCGGTAGGGAACCGCGCCCACAACCGGGTAAGACCACTCCAGCGGTTCGAGGCGATCTTTGGGACAAACAACGAGATTCCACGACACTGGCCCGCGCCCGATATCGACATACTTAGTGTAATTTTTCGAGGTGTTCAGACCAATTTCGCGTTGGGCAAATGTGCGAATAGCCTGTACGAGTTCCAATTTTGCGCGCTGATCGGGCGAAAGCTTTCCCGCCTCCAGCACTTTTTCAATGGATTCTGCTCGCCACAGAAGCGCGACCTGCCCTTTGAGCAACTGATAGAGATACCCGATCTCGGATCCGAGCGCGAGAATGAGCAGAAACCCAAATAGTCGAACCATGCATAATGCTCACTGTTCGATAAAATAATAACAAATCATGTGTTGCAAAATAAGATGCATATCTTCGATACGCCCCATGTGGTCAGAGGGGATCACCACGCAATGTTGAACGAGTTCTCTCAGCTTTCCTCCTTCAAATCCCGTAAACCCAATAGTAACACAGCCCACATCGTTGGCATACCGCACCGCCTGCAACACATTTTCTGAATTTCCACTCCCACTTATCGCCAGCAAAACATCGTCTGGCTCTGCAAAATTTTTCAATTGCTCGACATATACATCTTCGTAACACAAATCATTGCTCAACGCCGTCATCCATTCCACATTATCCGTCAGCGGAATCGTCTTAAAACGCGTTTCGCGCCCAATTGAAGCCCCCTTGCCCATATCGTTCACAAAATGCGACGCCGTACTCGCGCTGCCTCCATTCCCGATGGCGTAAATTCTCTTGCGCGCATCTCTCGCCTTGCCAAACTCGGCAATAATACGGGCTATCGCCCCAGCATCCAGCGACTTGAGCAAGGTCAAATTTTGTGCGATATAATTCTCGACAAAAGCCTCCATCGCAATTCTCCTCAGGATAACTGAGCGGCTTGCCAACTCTTATCCAGCGCGTCGTGTGTTGTTTGCACAGCATCTTGCGCCGCCATTTCCCGCACCGACTGGCTAAAAGGCTCGGGCGACACCGGGCCGTCATAGCCAATTTTTTGCAGCACGCTCAAAAAGCCAACCAGGTCAATTACGCCAGTCTCACCCGGCAATGCCCGCTTATTGTCAATCTGATCGCTCACATCAACGCCATCGGGTGCGTCATTGACGTGGACATGCACCACATCTTCAGCGGTCATAGCCATCAGGTCTGATATAGTCCCCAATCCCGTGTACCAGTGCCAGCAATCGAGAAGCAGCCCCACATTGCCGGTGCCAATCGCATGGGCAAGTGCGAGCATGCCATCCATCGAATGAATAAATCCATAAGATTTATCAATCCGTAGAGTGCGCGGCCCAATAAATTCCAGCCCCAGGCTACATCCATGCTCACCCAGAATTTCGGCAATCGGCTTAAAGCGATCAATATGCCACCTTAAATTATCGCCAAATTTGCGGTCTTCAGAAGCAGAAGGCACCCATTGAGCAGCCCGCGTAGCCCCCACAGCGGCAGCGGCAGCAGCAAACTCTTTCAGTTTTGATAGACCGGCTTTGTACTCAGCTTCATTGCCTCGCCAATTCACAGACAAACCCCACGCACCTATTCTCAAACCAGCATCGGCAAACAGCCCTTTTACATGTTCTGCACCATGCGCATTGACCAGAGAAGTAATCTCCTGAATACTGGGATCAACCCCCTGAAATCCAGCGCGTTTTGCATAGCCGATCAACTCATCAACGCTACCTCTTACACCAATAGCACCCGCATTGAGACTTTTAAACATCGAATACTCCTTTGTATTTTAGTCAACCTTATCCTATCTATACCTGAACTCTATGCTTCTCTACCATCTCGGGATTTAATTCAACGCCGAGGCCCGGGCGATCATTGATGCGAATGCGTCCATTCACAATCTCCTCGCCGGGAATAGTCAGATCTTTTCGCCAGGGAATCTCTCCCCATCCGTATTCCAGAATGAGAAATCCGGGTAAAGAAGCCATCGCATGCACGCCAGCCGCGATCACCACCGGACCAAAGGGACCGTGTGGCGCGGTGGGCAGCCCCCAGGCGTGGAGCATATCCCCTATTTTTTTTAACTCGCCGATACCGCCCACAACCGTCACATCGGGCATGGGAATATGCATGCTGAGATTCTCCACCACCTCAACCCAATCCCGTCGCAAGCCCCGCTGTTCGCCTCCCGCAATGGTCAATCCACACCTTTCTTTAACTGCAAGACAATTATCGAGACTCGCTTCGGGTGTGGGTTGCTCAAACCAGAACAGATTGACATCGCGCAACGCATCCGCGACCTCAATCGCGCCGCGAACCGTGAACTTACTGTGACAATCCACGAGCAAATCGACCTCTGTCCCGATAGCTTCACGAACTGCTTGCATACACGCAATACCCCTTGCAGCGTCTCTGGCATTGTCGGCACCGCGCACCCCGTCAAAAGGGTCCAACTTGACCGCATCAAACCCCTCTGCCACCGCAGCAGCGGCATTCTTGGCAAATCCCTCAGGCGAACGGTCCGTCGTCGCCCGATTGATATTGGCATACAGCCGGATCTCGTCTCGACACGCGCCCCCCAAAAGCGCGTGAACGGGCACATTGAGCGATTTGCCCAAAATGTCCCACAATGCCTGTTCAAATGCACTCAAGGCGAACAATTCCACCTTTGTGCGCTCTGTGCTTGTATAGCGCGAAACAAAAGCTTCAATCCTTCTCGGATCGCATCCTTTGGCCGTTTCACCCAGAGCGCGCAAAGCCGATAGTTGCGCCGCATAATTGCTTCCCGAGCGCATCTCCCCTATTCCCCGGATACCCTCATCTGTAAGCACATGTACAAACACCCAATCCCCCCGGTGATTGACACGCACGGCGTCGAGTTCAATACCTGTAATTTTCATTCCCACAACTCCTCGAAAAAGGTTAATTCTAATCCGAAAACGGAATGCTATGCCCCTGCCCCGGAAACCAGATCATATCGACGACAAACGAAATACCAGCCCCTACAAAATGCCCCATAATAAGCCCAATAAAAAACGGCCGACCAGCGCGATAGGCGCGAATGCCGCCAAGCCGCAAAACAATAGACTTGATCGCCCAGGCGAGAAAAATTGCAAAAATGACATTATTCACAGGATAAACCGGCCCGGCAGCAAACCCAATCGGATGCAGCGGCCACCACGAAACCCGATAGCGCAAGATCATCAAGAGCAGTGTTACTGCAGCACCAATACTCATATACATAATGGGCAGCCACTGTACCGAAAAGGGATCTTTCGACTTTTTGACCAGATTATCCCAGGGAAACCGCGCGAGCCCCCCATGAAAAATACCCCCGTAATTTGCAGCGCCATTCAAATAGCCCATATAAATTGTATAGATAAATGTAGCCACCACCCCTGCGGCCATCGCCAGAACAATGGGAATAATCAACCGCCGCTGATTGACCCGAATAGTATCGTAAAGCTTTACAGAATGGGCAAGCGCGGGCATAATCGTGGTTTTGGTATCGCTGCACCATGAATACGAAAGCGCGATGGAAACCTGCGTCTGTTGCGAAAGTACATCCGACCCCATCACAAACATGGCAAAAGGTTGCGGCATCAGAGGGGCGCGAATAGAAATCAGACCGGTCTCTGCAATAACCCGCGTAATTCCCAGATACATGACCAGAGCGCCAAAAAGAAAAATCGGGATATACTTAAACGCCATGCCCGTTGCCAAATGCCAGACGACCAGATAGGCAGAACAGGCTATAATGCCAAAAACCGCTGTGCGATACGAAACAATCTCATCGGAATCATCAACCGAATCATCGCGATAAAATGCCTTGCGAAAAACCCTGCGCAAATGCCCGCGCGCCATCCAGAAGCCAACCAGTACCACCACGATAAACGCTCCCATGGACTGCGCGCCCATCGCCAGGGGTCCCGTGGAATACTCCTCATCTGTACCGGCTTTTAGTCCAAAGCGGTTAAAAAAGCCATTTTCCAGATTGGTCAGAACATTGAAAACCCACAGGCTCAGCGAAATATCCAGATTGATAAAATACCCAAAGCCCACAACCATCAGATATAGCCGCACGGGAATGGGGGGAAATTCGCGCCCAAACTGAATACCCCCAAAGCGCCAGGGAATCGTCGGAAAGGTCGGGCTAAAATATGAAATGACATTCCACAGAATAATACACAACGTAAGACTGAAGCCCGCCCAGAACAACGGGTTATTCATAATGGGAATTGGAAAAAAGCCCCGCCTGTTGTCCTCCTCCATCACGGCCAAGGGCATTTCCATCAACGGGTAATCAATGCGCTCGTGCTCAATCCACTGCTTTCGCAGAATAACCATTAAAAAAAGGCAGCAGCCATAAAAAGCCGCAATCACAGTCATCCACCAGAACACCGGCACAATCCACGCATCCCACGGCACAGAAACCCCGCGCGGCAGCCCTTCAAAAAACCACCGCAGGGGTTCGCCCGCGGGCAGAATAGACCACTCTTGCAAATAGGGTTCGTAATAGGTAGCCCACTGATTCTCAGGTGTTGCCAGATAGTACGGCACCGTAAAATTGGCGATCAATTTCCCGACAAAATACGTGGGCATAGTCGCGCCAATCAATGCCATAGTAAACATGACAATAAGCTCGCCCCGACTCAGCTTGAGCGGGCGCAAAAGCACGAGCGCGATCACAACAATGGGAAAAACAGCAGCGACTGAAAGATGGTTTTGGTCCAACCTCGTAGTGTGAAGAATAAATCTCGCGTAAGACCCGGCAACCGTCGCCATCACCGTGAGAAAAGTGCCCAAAACGAGTGCGCGGAGTGTCACGGCAGGCCTGACAGATTCGGAAATGCTTACTTCTCTTGCTAAAGCCACTCAAAAACCTCCTTCTTACCTTTCTGACCGCCTAATATAACGCCTTACAAGGGTGCTGCCACACAAAAAACGCCCTTCTCCCGATTCGGTGATCCCAACACAGGGATTCCTACTTGAGAGAAGGGCACATGACCTCGAGTCACCCTTGCCCGAGACCATTATATTTAGAATTATACTGAGTAATACACGCCAGCACCTGCTTCGTTGTAAATATCAATATATATGTAACATTGTGTCAAGAGAAAACGTATTCAATACCCCTTATTGTTATCGATCACACTCAGCATATCTTCCCCATTCAGAAAACGCCGCAAGTTTTCGCAAAACAGATTCACAATGCGATCCTGTCTATTGGGAGACCCCCCTGCAGTATGCGGTGTGATAATAACATTGGGCATATGCCACAGCGGATGATCGTCCGGCAATGGCTCTTGTGGCGTCACATCTAACCCCGCCCCGGCAATCTGTCCGGTTTCCAATGCCGCAACCAGAGAGGCGTCATCCATAATTTTACCCCGCGTGACATTGATCAAAAGCGCGTGATTCTGCATCTTCTCAAATGCCAGGTGGTCAAAAAGCCCGCGCGTTTCCTCTGTCAATGGACAGCAGACCACCACGATGTCAGACGCGGATAAAAGATCGTAAAAACGATCCATCTTCCAGCATGCCTCTACACAGTCTGGCACCTCGACGTCTTCTGGATCAACAGCTATAATTTTCATGCCAAACGCATGCGCCCGAATTGCCACATCGCATCCAGTGCCCCCCAACCCCACAATACCCATTGTTTTATCGATCAATTCCCACGATGCGTGGCGAATGGGCATACGCTCATTCCAATCAGCCGTTCGGACCGCGCGCGCAATTCCTCGCGTCAATCCGAGCAAAAGAGCCATCGCGTGTTCCGACAAATGAACGCCCACAGTGCCCTTTGCACTCGTCAGAATCACCTCACTATGGATAAATTCGGCATACATCATGCCATCGACGCCCGCGCCCCAGGTCTGCACCCACTTCAAGCGTTCGGCACGTTTGAACATATCGCGGCTCATACCCCCAAAAATGATGTCAATTTCGGGCATAATTTCCAGCGCATCATCACTTGACTCGGGGATAATCAGGTCGATATCATCAACCGACGATTGAATCTGTACCAGGTGGTGATCGTCCAGGCGATCGTTAATCAATACTTTCACAGCAGCCTCCTGCATCAAGCGGATGCCAACTCAAATTTTTCAACGGTGGTCATGCGTTTGCGCCGATGCAACGCAACGTGATCGGGCCAAACGCCATAGTCTCGATCAGAACCCGTTTCCCGATCCAGAAAGAGCGGAAATTCACTGGCTGCGGGCTTGGTCCTCGCATATCCGCCATTATAGCTTCGCATAATAATGCGCTGCTCGCGGTTGAGCGTGGCGAGCCAATCGGGATCGCATTGGTGCCTGTCCGCTTCGCAAATCCACGACGGACAATAAGCCAAAAAGATGTTCTTTCTCACGGTATCCGTATTATTGGGCGCCACGCGATGCCAGGTATTGCAGTGCATAAACGTCATCGTGCCGCGCTTTGGACAAATTACTTTTTCGCCGGGAACTTCATCATGGGTATCGTAAAAATCAAAATACTGCCCCTTGTGGCTGCCGGGCATATAGACAAAATTTCCCATATCCGGATCGGGAAGATCAGTCAGCCAATACGCCACTTTGATTTGTATGGGCAAAACCGGTGAAAAAACGCCATAGGGCACTGCGCGTGCGCCATCGGGATGCCACTTGTTGCGGCTCGTATCGCGGGGACGCAAAAAAAATTGAGAAATATGGAGCTTTAACAATTCGCCATACACATCGTGCATAAAACCGATATGCCGGGGATGATCAATCAACTCGGCAAATTCGGGATACCGTTCTACGATATTGTTTGGACCAAAAAATTTCGCTGAATCGTATTTTTCACTGCGGGTAGCTGCAGCATCCATCATCTCGATATAGCGATCGCATTCCTCGTCTGTCAGTGCGTCTTCCACAACGAGCATGCCATCCTCTTGAAATTCGTCCCACTGATCCCGCGTAAACCCCGGCGGTGCCACGCGATATTTCTGTTCTGACATGCCAAATCTCCTCTATTATCCGACACAAATAATCAATATAGAGTTTCATTATCTATCTAACATAATGCAGATGGCTTCAAGAGGCAAGAAGCTATTCTTATCTACATCGATATCGCCCTACCAATCAATGCTGCCTCGCCTGAACAAGCTCAATACTGACACCATCGGGTGCAGCGATATAACATATCACACCGCCGCTACCGGGGATAAATTCCCACGGCTCGACTACGAACTCTACCCCTTTATCGCGCAACACCTCGCAATACGCCTGCAAGTCGCCTCGATATGTAAAACCAAAATGATCGGTACCGTATTCGTTATGGCTCGAATAATCCTCAAAATCGCGCATAGGCGCGGGCCTGGACGGATCTTCACCGGAGCGTCTTCCTCGGATCAGAAGCGTCAATTCTCCCAGACTCACGTTGATCTGCGGCGCGCTGCGAAGTTCGTACTCACTATTAATCGTCGCGCCTAATTTATCGACGTACCACGCTGCCGAAGCTCGCGGATCCTCGCTGATAATATGGATGTGGTCAAACAACAGCTTGTTTTCTCCCATACTCAATCTCCCTCCGAGCGAATCAAATTTCCCACCTCATGCGAAACTCTGGAATTTTCCATCACATTACCCTGAATCAAAATCGGACGATTCGTACCGGTCTGGTCATTTACAATCAGTTCTACATTCTGAAAATGATTGCCAGTAACCGCCATACCTGCACCAGTAAGCCACAGCGGCAGGCGCTCCGCCTCGCCCCGGCCTCGAATCACATTTCCCGTAATAGACGTATCAAACCCACGCACATCCATCGCCAGCCCCAGCTTTCCGCCTTTATCCACCATAACAATATTATTGGAAATCACATGCCGCTCGGAATCTGCCCAGGATCGAAAAGCGATATCCAGATCTCCTCCCTCTCGCACATGCACGACATTATTTGCCATAATGATCGAATTTCCACGATCAGAACCCACCGCCACATGCGTGCGCCCGGTAATCTCTACAAAATTTCCCATCACAAAGCCCGGACCCTCCAGAAGCTCCACCGCATCGGAATGGGCATTGCCCAGGCGGTTATTCACCACCCGCATATTGGGACCATCCAGCATAATACCCAGCCTCTGCGCGTTCAGCACCGTACAATTCTCAATCGTAATATTGTGTGTCGGCTCCGGACAGGACCCACCCGGCTCTGCACAAAACGCTTTAATGCCATTATACTCGAACCGCCCGTGCGAAATATTCACAAACTCCGCTCCATTATACGGGTTCTGATCCCGGTTCTGATCCACCCAAAGATCTCGAATCACAATATTTCCCACGCCATTCCCGATAATTCGGATCACATTGGTATTCTGATCCGGCGCCAGAATCAACCGCGTGGCTGCACCCCGCCCTATTAGCGTCACATTGCTGCGGTCAATAATCAATCCCCCGAGCTTATCTTTCACCTTGCGAATATCATACGTCCCTTCCATCAGCGTCACCGTCCCACCGGATGCTGGCAACGCGTGAATCGCCGCGTAAATCTCCTCCTGATCGCCCACTCCATCGCCCACAAAATCGGCTGCAGCTTTTGACTTTTCCGATGAACTCTGCGTTGCAACAATCATCGTTCTACCCTGTATTTGAGATGGTTGATGAACTGCAAAAACCAGCACCAAAAACAACGCAATATATGTAACCCGCTCCATAAAACGTCCCGCACCTCACTGCTTGCTCAAACAGAACAGATACTCTTCCACCTGATCTGCTTTATAAACCCGGTTCTCCCGATCTACATCCGCCCGAAAACGCTGGTAATCTCGCGTCATCAAATCCACTTGCCCATATTGTCCCATTGTCTGCAAAATCTCATTCTTACCCATAATTCCCTCGCTATTATAGCTGAGGAATACATACTGCGCCGATGTCTTTCTAACCATCTCCTCAAATGCGGGTAAAGCCCGTCTCTTCATACAAAAATCAGATTTTTGCTCGTCATGAGGACGCAGACCCGTCACACCTTTCAAGACCGGATCATCGTAACGCGCAATCGTCTCAAGCACATGGTAATTCGCACAATACTGGCGATGATTATAGGGCGGATCCATATACAACACATCGCAAGACAGATGCTCAACCAACGCCTGCCCATTTACATTGTGTACTTCATGGTCCTCATCGCTCTCGACAATACCGAGCCGCTTTAATTGCAGGGGTTTCAGTGCACTCTTCTTGATATGCTTCAAAAACGCACCATAGATCGACGCCGTATTTGCAACCCGATCTGCCCCATCGATCAAACTCGCCAAAAGATAAAAGTACTCATCCTCCGTCAATTTGCCCGCTTGCCACCAGTCTTCAATCTGCATCCGAATCGCATCACACCGCCTGCCATTCTCATCAGAGAAATACTGTCTCTTAAACTCTGTCCCCTCTGTCCCTCCTGGGCAATAATTTCGATAGATAAATCCGGACCTTCCATCCAAAGTATTGAGATATTCCAATACAATGTCGGTTGCGTCGCAAATTAGTGTTGTCGGAACTATTTTTCCATCATCCAGAACGCCATCAAATGCGGGTACTTGACTAATGCCTACAAGTGCGCGATTGAGACAAAAGGAGTAGTATTGGATATCATTAGCGATAATCTTAAAGCCCTTCTGCTTAAAATGCGTCCCCACAACACCAGTGCCAGCAAAAACATCACAGAACACCTTACAATCTGCATCTACATTTTTCAGGACACCCGCTTCGAGAAAGTCACGCAGAGAATACTTGCTTCCGATATAGTTCATGTATCTCTCATTCGGATGATGGCAACGCCCTGCTCACACATTCACAAACTCCTTGAGCGACACAATCCGTCCGGACTCTGAGGAAATGCCCATCCCCTCGACCATTGCCACAGTCACCAGATTATTGCGCCCTGAAAACTCGGGTTCTTCACCGCCATTTATCCACGCGACAAATTGATTGACAATCAGGTCTGTCGAAGTGGGTCCCTCGTCCAGAGGCAATATTTCTGGATCGGCCTTGCGGCGCGTCAAAACGAGATTGCCACCCTCAAGGGAAAGCGTGCCTTCATCCACATCCACCCGGGTTTCGCCGCCCGATTTATGCGGCTCAAAAGTCGCAAAATAGGTCGCAGTCGCCCCACCATCAAATTCCACCCAGCCCGAAACTCCTGCCCCGTCCTTATACGGACTCCAGGGCGGATTAAAGCTATGTGCCCACATCCGCACGGGCAACGCGCCCAAAATATATCGCATGGTATCCAAATCGTGAATGCCTCGCTCCCACAAATAGGAATGATCGTCGTGACCCGAATGGTGGACTCCCTTGCTGCGCCAACCTATCTTGGTAAAAAGCCCAAAACTCGCCTTGCCATATGTCTCTTCTCGCAAGTGGCGCGATAGGGTCATCGTCGCCGGATTGTATTTGGCATTTTGACTCACCCCCACTTTGACCCCCATGCGGTCGGCCTCCTCCACAACATGCTTTGCCGACGCCAGAGTTTTCGTAAATGGCTTTTCGACCAGAACGTGCTTACCCGCTCGAACCGCTTCTAAAATCATCTCCACATGGGAATCTGGAGGGGTGATAACAATCACGCAATCCGATTCCACATTGTTCAGGGCTTGCTCAAGCGTCCTAAAACACCGCGACTCGGGCAAACCCGACACTTCCATAGCCGCATTCATATTGCCTTCGTCAACATCGACAAAAGCCACACTTTCCACATCATCTCGATCGGCAAACATAGCAACCGGCCACTTTCCCCTGCCGCCAACACCCAGATGAATACACTGCACTGCCATACATCACCTCCTTGAATTGTTGATAGATAAGATCGCGACCAATATAAATCAACTTTTTAGCCCATGCACGTTTTCTTTCTCCCGTTGTACTTGACATCGTGTAATCCGTGTCATATCGTGCGCTATACACATCAACTTTTCGCGGAGGCAAATATGAAAATCAAAGCCATTGAACTCATCAATCTCGACGTCCCCTTCACGCCACACAGCCAGAAACACCTCGGCTACTGGCTTCCCCACTGGCGGATACACCAGATTTGTCATATCACACTCGAAAATGGCATTGAAGGATGGGGCGAAACCATACCCAACTACACCTGGGCCAAAGTACCCGGCGATATCGAAGACAGAATCGTCGGCAGACCCGCCGCTGAATTGATGTGGGATGACAGCCTTGGCGCTGGCGTACAGATGGCTCTGTTTGATGCCATAGCAAAAGCGCAAGATGTTCCGATATACCGCCTGCTGGGCGCAAAAGTGCGCGACTGGTGCCCCATATCCTGGTGGAATATGGACATGCCACCCGAAGGATGGGCAGAAGAATGCCGGCAAGCCGCCCAGGCGGGATATACCAGTTCAAAACTCAAAGCCCGCCCCTGGTTCGACCTGCACGCAGCCATTCAGGCCGTTCAAAAAGTAGTTCCACCCGGCTTTCACCTCGACCTCGACTATAACGGCACCCTCGCCAATTCCGCCAATGCAATCCCGCATCTTCGAGAATTGGAAGCCTATCCCGAAGTGGCGATGATCGAAACGCCGATTCCACAAAACGACGTAGCGGGCAACAAGCAAATCAGAAATTTGATCGCGCGGCCCATTGCCATGCACTACAACAACCCGCCCATTGAAACGACCATGAAAGAAGATGTCACCGATGGTTTTGTCATCTGTGCAGGTGCCTTGCGCCTCCTCAAACAAGCATCCGTATGCGAGCAATGGAACAAACCCTTCTGGCTGCAACTCGTCGGCTCTGGCATCACAACAGCCTGGGCAGCGCATCTGGGTGCGATCCTCCCCCAGGCCAAATGGCCAGCCATTACGTGTATGAACATCTGGGAGCATCAGCTCGTAAAACCCGCGATTGAAGTTCGGGGCGGCTTTTACCGCGTCACTGAAACGCCTGGCCTCGGCGTAGAAATTGACCCTGCAGCAATAGAACAATACGCCGCAGACTACACCTGGGTCGATCCCCCTCGCCACCTTTACGCGTACCGTCGCAAAAGCGGTGAAGTCACCTATTATGCCTGCACCAAACAGGACATGCACCATGTCTATCCCGAAGATTCCCAGCCCATATCAGAACCCGACTCATCGCTCGATGTCATCGAAGACGACGGCACACAAGCATTTGACAAATTGTACAGCGAATCGCAAAAGTCGGCCGTGCGAAAAAAATGTGAGGTATAATGAATTGCTGTACATATTTAAACAAAAAAGCCCGTCATCACGACTTGACGGGCTTTTGTATTGTACCTGAGGGTACGCTTAGATACCGAGACCCTCGTAATACGCTTCTACGGATTCCCAATCGACACACTCAAATATTATGGACTCCCG
Organism: Gemmatimonadota bacterium; assembly: GCA_026706845.1. Classification (NCBI taxonomy): domain Bacteria; kingdom Pseudomonadati; phylum Gemmatimonadota; species Gemmatimonadota bacterium. The sequence goes on along the minus strand of JAPOXY010000241.1, from coordinate 21,523 downwards.
AATTGATACGTTAACCCCAGCTTCAACCGCCGCTCTTTGGGATCGTGCGTGAAGCCATCGTAGGCTTGCTCGATATTCACCAGAGGTGGCCTGGTGCCGAGCAGATTTATTCCGGAGAACGCGATATTCACACCCCTGGACACATTCCAGAGGAAACTCACATCCCATGTGACAAACGAATCAATAGTACCGAATAGATTTCTAATATTATCATTATCGGAACTCATTGATCCCCGGTCCTCATAAGACGAAATATAGTTCAGATAACTCACGAGGCTATAGGTCTTCCAGTGATAGCCCGCCGATGCCCGCCCCTTCAACTTGGGAAGCGAAGTCGCAATGGGATTGCCAAAATTCAAATAACCCGCCGCGTCCGCCGCGTCCTGGAGTACCAAATTGCCATGCATTAGTGCCTTTGTCTCATACGACAGCGTGTAAGTGCCATCCAGACTGGCCGCGAATTGCCCTGTACCCGCTGGTATCCGCGTGCCCAGATGTACATCGATTCCCGAAGTCTTGACCCCCGGCCAGTTGACAATATCAACCCGCACCCGCTCGAGTTCTGAGGCCGCGCAGGTACCAGTGCCTACCCCATCTGGACAGACAATGAATTGCTTCAGGGCATTCTTATTGGCTTCTTCGGCATATAAGTCGGTAATTCTCCCGATGACATCGCTGAAATCGTAGCTCCAATAGTCAAAAGTCGCTTCAGAGCCTGCCTCTGTGACCAGCGCGAGACCCGCATTATAGGTAAATGCCTGTTCCGGTTTGAGGTCCTTGCTCCCGATTCGATCCACTGTTTGGTACGCACCTGTCTGGTTGATCCACTCAAGCGTCGATAACGGGCTTTCATTTACATCGTCCAGCGATGGCGTGCGAAATGTCGTCTGCACCGAGCCGCGCAAAAACGCTGAATGGGTTGGAGACTCTGAGAGTTGCACGCGCCAGCCGAACTTGGGATCAAAACTGCTCGCCACATCGTGGAACTCGTAATTCGCGGCGAGTTGCACATCAACGCGCTCTCCCAGACTCAGGGGAATTTCGCCAAAAAAGCGGTGTACCGTCTGGTCTTCGGAGTACGGTCGATTCACATTCGTGAACGCATAGGGACCGAACTTATCTTCCTCTGAGCACCCCTTATCGCCCGGAACCGGACATGGGTTGATGGTCACATCACCCGGGTCGTTCGGATCGCCAGTAGCACTGAGCTTTCGGAACTGATATCCAGCGGCATAACTCGCGTTGAGCCAGACGTTCTCTGTCCATGTTCCCGTCAGCGTCGCATCGGCAACCAGCATATCCGAGGTGCTCTGTAGATTGACCTCCTGATTGGCGAGCCACTCCCGCAATTCGGGGCTATTCGCAAGATCGGGGCGGTAACCAGGATTCGGCGAGTTCTCAAAATTCGAGCCATGTTGATCCGTGAACTCGATGGCATTGCCGAAGGGGTTGTAGTACTCGCAGTTGCCCTGACCTGCCACCTGGTCGTAGATCCGTCCGAGTCGCATCCCTGCCAGAGACGTTGGATCTGCCTCCACACCAACACCGCAATTTGGTCCTCCAAAACCGCGGAAACCGAGGAATAAACGCTCAATATACACCCCCGGCAAATTGTAATTTCCCGCAGTGCGCGAATAAGCAAGCCCCACATCAAAATGGGCATCTCGACCGCCGAACGCCTTAAAATCGCCATTTGCGGAAGCCGCCATGCGCAAAGTATTCGATTGACGACTCAACGTGCGCCCTGGCCCCGAGTTCCCGAATGGCCGCCCATTGAAATACCAGTTCTCGCCGCCATGGCAGGCGTCGTAATACAGATCGCCGGGATTTGCACCGTAATCCTCGCAAAATGCCTGCCGCCCCGGGTGATTGGGCGCTACTTCCATAATACTCGTGTCTGTCAGTGGGAACGGCGGATACGAAGGCGTCGTGTACCAATTGGGAATCTCTGCCTCGGCCCACAGGTACTCCACATGATAATCTGTACCATTGTCCAGAGTACCATTGATCTCGGCAAAAGCACGGATATGGCTCATTTTTTCGACCAGATTCTCATACTGCTGATAGCGGAAGCGGCATGTCCAGGATTCCCGGAAACCGCCAAATTCCTCACATCGAGGAGCGTGGATGGCAGCGGTCCACGGAGCGGGAGCACCAATGGCAAAGGTGCCGGGATTCCCCAAACTCGACCATCCGAGGCGTTGCCCGCCACCGTGCCACGGCTGCAACAGGTAGTCTCTCTCTGTAGAAGGTAGCTCCTGGCGCCCCATCCATTCCACAGAAATAACCGCATGGGTTCCTTCAGCGAGTTTTTTACCCCATATCGCGCCTATATTTGTATCACCAGCGCCTTCGAAATACTCGTGCGCTCCCGAGACTTCAAAACCCTCAAAATCGGATCGGGTCAAAAAATTGGCAACGCCGGCCACTGCATCCGATCCATAGATAGCCGAGGCCCCTTCCTTGAGCACCTCAATCCGGTCAAGGGCGATAGAGGGAATAACATTGACATCGACAAAGCGTCCACCGATCAAGCGCGCGGGAACATAAGTCTGTCGGCGGCTATTGATCAACACCAGCGTCCTTGAAGCCCCCAGCCCGCGCAAGTTCACATTGGCAATGCTCTCCGTCAGAGTGCCAGCCTGGCTCGCATTGTACCAACTGCTCCGCTCGCCGATCACGCCGTGGCTCGCACCCAGATTCTTGAAGAAATCAACCGCCTGTGGAGAACCTTGTTCTGCCATCTTCTCTCGCCCAACCACCGCGACCGCATACGTCATACTGATGGGCGCTTCCTTAAACGCCGTACCCGTCACCACCACTTCGTCCAAATAAAGCGCGGAGGGATTCATCTGCAACGCAACCGTCACGGTTTCTCCTGCAATCACGGTAATCACTGCTGTCGCGGTCGCATAGCCGATCAGATCAGCTCTCAGTTCGTGTGCCCCAGAAGGCACATTTGGAATGGTAAAGCGACCTTGTTCATCCGACACTACTCCCAGTTTCAGAGTCGGAATATGGACCTGTACCGCTTCCAATTTCTCTCCGCTTGACGCATCGACCACAGTACCTGTGACTGTTCCAACAGATTGCGCCTGGACCACGCCAGAAAGCAATCCCACACATACCAGAATCGGAATAAATCTGCTCAAGAACACCATTGGTCCTCCCTTTTTTATTGTTTCAACAGTTGGATTTCCCCTATTTGTTGTTTCAACCGTACCTTTAATTCTAAGGTTTACATTCATAAAAAATACGTTGTAATTTTCTCAATGTCAAATTTCCGTCTGGAAATTTTGAGAGACTCAACACTCTCATCCACGCGATTCCCGCACTTCGCTGCGAAGCCCCATCCACACGCAGACGGCCATTCCCAATAGCACAATGGCGAACGGAAAACCAGTAGTGAGCGAGGCAGCCTGCAACGCACTCAAACCTCCGCCCAGCAGAAGCGCTATGGCGACTAACCCCTCAATAGTACACCAGAAAACGCGTTGTGCGACTGGCGCATCAACCTTGCCCCCGGCTGCAATGGTGTCGAGAATCAACGATCCAGAATCTGACGAAGTAACGAAAAACACGACGGTCAGAAGCATCGCCACAGATGAAAGCAGTGTCGCCATAGGCAATTTGTCAAACATTTTGAACAATGCGATTTCGAGCTTCCACGCCTCGACATTCTCAGTTACACCGGTATAGCCCTCAACGAGGTGTTGATAAAACGCCGTACCGCTAAAAGTGCCGAACCACAGCAGGCATAAAAGCGTTGGCAGCAGAAGCACAGAGACGACAAATTCGCGCACTGTGCGCCCCTTTGAAATGCGAGCGATGAACGTACCGACAAACGGCGCCCAGGCAAACCACCACGCCCAGTAGAAAGTCGTCCAGTCTCGCACAAAGGCGACATCCTCCCGCCCAATCCAATTGCTGAGCGGTACAACCTGCGCGAAATAACTGCCGAGACCAGCGAAGATACTGCGAAAAATGTAGAGCGTCGGACCCAGCGAGATAACAGTCAATAACAACAAAAACGCGATAATGATATTGAACTGGCTCAAACGCTTAATACCAACATTAATACCCGTCAGCACCGATATGAGCGCGATGGAAGTAATCGCCACAATCAGCACCACCATAGTGGTGTTGTTCGCGGGAATATCAAACAGATAATTTAATCCGGAAGTAACCTGCTGAACCCCCAGACCGAGAGAGGTTGCAAGCCCAAACAATCCCGCGAATATGGCGAAAGTATCAATAATATGTCCGGGCCAGCCCCAGACGCGGTCGCCAAATAAGGGATAGAACGCCGAGCGAATGGTGAGGGGCAACCCCCGGTTGTACGAGAAGTAACCCAGAGCGAGTCCAACGACGCCATAGATTGCCCAGCCGTGTAGCCCCCAATGAAAAACCGTCGCCGCTATCCCTACGGATACGGCATCCTCAGTTCCTGGCGTAATGCCGAGTGGTGGTGCTTTAAAGTAGTACACCGGTTCCGCCACCCCAAAAAACAGCAAACCTATGCCCACGCCAGCAGCAAAAAGCATGGCAAGATAGGTTAAATAGGTGTATTCGGGTTTTGCATCTGCGCCGCCCAGGCGCACCTTTCCAAGAGGCGATAGCGCCACATAAAAACAAAAGAGCACGACGAGATTGGCCGCAATAATAAAAAACCAATCGAGATTCGCAGTGAGCCACTCGCGGATATTTTTAAACCCTTCAGTCGCGGCTTCCTGAAAGACAAGAGCGCCAGTCACAAATGCGACAATGGTAATACCGGAAATCACAAACACTGGCGTCAGATAAATATCTAAACCGAATAGCTTGCGATACTCTCGATCATGTATTCCTTCTAAATGCGTTTTCAAAATATTCCTTCCGTCAACGCCCGAGTTGATATGTAGCCGCCAATTTGAACCGTCGGCCTTTGGGATTATGCGTCAAGCCGTCGAACCCCAGTTCAAAATCGACGAGAGGCGGCACTTGCCCGGCCAGATTCAACGCGGAGAACGTGATATTCATACCGCGCTTGGGCAAGTACCACACAAAATTGACATCATAGGTGAGAAATGAATCAATGCGACCATCCAGCGTCCACACGTCCCTATCCTCATACGCGGATATGTAGTTGACGTAATTGACCAGACTGTAGTTGCCCCAGTGGTAGCCAGCAGAGCCTCGCCATTTCCACTGTGGAATCGGTGATGCCAGCGGATGGGTTCTATTGTAATATCCCGCGCCATCCAGCGCAGCGCGGTATTCCACGCCATCTATGCGAAGTTCCTTCATGTAATACTCGCGCGTGTACGTGCCATCCAGACCGCCAGAAAGCTGACCCGTCCCGGCATTGAAACGCATTCCTATATGCCAGTCGAATCCCGAAGTCTGGACACCGGGCCAATTGATCAAATCAATCCGCACGCGCTCAATATCTCCAGGGACACAAGAACCGTCCGTGACATTGCCAGGGCATGAAATGCGATCCTTTACGGCGTTTAATTTTCTTTCGTCGCCATTATAACCTTCGCCGTAGAGCCGCACTACATCGTTTTGCGGCAGGGTAGCGATCACGTTTTTGAAGTCATAACGCCAGTAATCAAAGGTCATTTCTATATCTGGATTTGCAAGCAGAACAACCCCTACATTATAGGTAAATGCCTCTTCGGGTTTGAGATCAGTACTCCCATAAGCGTCTATAGCTTTGTAAACCCCTACGGGATCGAGATATTCGAGAGTCGTGCGAACATCTGTGTTCAGATCATCTACCGAAGGCGTGCGAAAAGTCGTCTGCACCGATCCGCGCAAATCCAATGAGTGTGCATCAGAATCCGAGAAACGCCAGCTTGCCGCCACCTTGGGATTAAAACTGCTTGCTTCCTTGTGGAACTCGTAGTTAGCAACAAATTGCGCGTCAAGATTCTCGCCCATACTAAGGGGAAGTTCGCCAAAAATCCGATGCACGATCTGATTGTCTTCGTAGGGATAATGTCCGTTGGTAAGCGTAAAAAGACCAGAGCCGAAACCAATCTGACGCCCGGTCGCGTCGATACACGATCTATCGCCGGGAACCAGACAGGGATTGGTAGTCAGATTGCCCGGATCATTTGGCTGCGCAGACACATCGAGGCGGCGGAACTGATATCCGGCGGCATAACTCGCGTTGAGCCAGACATTTTCCGTCCATGTTCCCGTCAGCGTCGCGTCTGCGACCAGTAGCGCAGCGTCGTTTTCCAAATCGACTTCCTCGTTAATCCAATCAATCAACGACGCGCTATTCTCAAGACCGGGGACATAATCGGGGTTTTGCTTATCCGCAAATACAAACGCAAAGGGGTCCAATCCGTCAGGAGCTTGCGTGGAAAATTGAATCGCGTTGCTGAGCGGGTTGTAGTACATGCAATCCCCCTGCCCAGCCACTTTGCCATTGAGAGGACCCAAGCGCATCCCTTCGGGAGCAGTTGGATCTGCGATAACCTCAACGCCACAATCTGGTCCCCCAAAGCCGCGAAAGGCGAGGAACTTGCGGTAGGCGTATTCCGCTGGCTGGTTCATATTCCCACTGCTACGGGAATAACTGATGCCAAAATCAAACCGGGCGTCTCGATCAGCAATCTGAAAATCGCGCGTAATAGACCCCGAGATGCGCTCAGTCTGCGATTGACGGCTCAGTGAGCGTCCAGGTCCCTCGTTGCCAACGAGCCGACCGAAAAAGTACCAGTCGCCTTCGAGACAGTTTTCTTGAAGTTTAGAACCTATCAGCGAACGGCAATACGCCTGCCGACCCGGATGATTGCTCTCAACGAGTTGATTCCCGTTGAACAGCGTGATCGGCGGAAAAGAAGGTGTCGTCGTGTAATGAGGCATATAGGTGTCGGCCCACATGGCCTCTATATGATACTTCGCGTCATCGCCCAAAGGTCCATTGATCTCGGCAAAAGTTCGAAGATGGCGCTGTTTCTCGATCAGAATATCCCAGGGCTGGTATCGGAAACGACACGTCCAGCTTTCGGCATGGCCTCCGAGGGCCTCACAATTGGGGTCAATAAAGCGGGGCGCATTGACAAGTGCCTGAACAAATTCATCCTTGTTCTCCGCGCCCGATAGCGACGGCCTGAGAAATGCACCGGGATTGCCAGTACCCGACCATCCCCAAAATGGGAACCCACGCAATGTCCAGCTCCGCTCGCGTGCGTTCAATTCCTGTCGTCCCATCCATTCCGCAGAAATAACCGCATGGGCTTTACCGAGGCTCCTTCCCCATATTGCACCGAAATTCGTATCGCCCGCACCGGAAAAATAGTCGTGAGCCGCCGAAACTTCAAAACCCGTGAAGTCGTTGCGCGTCAAGAAATTGGCGACTCCGGCTACCGCATCCGATCCGTAGATGGCCGAGGCTCCCTCTTTGAGCACCTCAATCCGGTCAATGGCTATCGAAGGCATCGCATTTACATCCACAAAGCGACCGCCGAATAAACGCGCGGGGATGTACACCTGCCTGCGGCTGTTGATCAGCACCAGCGTCCTCGAAGCCCCGAGTCCGCGCAGGTTCACATTCGCAACGGTCTCTGGAACCGAAACAGATTGGTCGTTGTACCAGCTATTCGCCTCGCCGATCACGCCGTGACTCGCACCCAGATTCTTGAAGAAATCAACCGCCTGTGGAGACCCCTGTTCTGCCATCTTTTCTCGCCCAACGACAGTGACCGCATAGGGCAAGTTGATGGGTGACTCCTTAAATGCCGTGCCCGTTACCACCACTTCGTCCAGATAAAGTGCGGACAACGCCATCTGCAAAGCAACCGTCGTTGTCTGTCCAGCCCTCACAGTAATCGCTACTGTCGCGCTCGCATAGCCGATCAAATCGGCCTTCAGTTCATACGTGCCACCCGGCACATTGTCGATAATAAAGCGACCTTGCTCATCCGACACTGCGCCCAGTGTCAGCGCCGGAATATAGACCTGTACCGCTTCCAACTTCTCTCCACTTTCAGCATCGGTCACTGTGCCGGTAATAGTTCCAACAGATTGCGCCTCACTCACGCCAAAAAGCAATGCCGCGCATACCAGAATAGGAATAGATCTCTGCCAAAAAACCATAGGACCTCCCCATTACGTGGAATTTTATCCGTATCGCACCCCCGTGGGAACAACATCTGTCTCTTTACCCTCTTGCATCGCAAGAGCTGTATTCAGCGTGCTCCACAGGTCGTGCTCAGCGTGATACCCGAGCAAATTTTGCGTTTTTGTCCGATCAAATTCAAAAAAATTCGGCGCAGGCATGGTCGCTTCTGTGTAGCCTACGCCGAGATAATCGGCAACTTTTGGAACATCGTCTTCCCACACGATGAGCATTCCGCCAAGTGTAAATGCCTCGCCCACGGCTTCATCGCGCTCCAAACTCAGAGAAAGGCCGAGGGCAATATCCCGCACATCTGCCCACTCCTGCTTAAAACTCCTGCCATCGGGGCACCTGCTAACCAGAACCCGCGCACCATCTGCCCAGGCTTCTTCCATCAATGCGAGTTGCGCCCTCTGTTCATCTGTGGGGTTTTTCACACGTCGCAATCTTTCGAGCGGAGGTCTGAGGGTACAAAATTTGGGGACACCATCTTCGGTCAAAAATTCACTCGGCTCAAAAATAGTTGCAAACCGACACACAACGCTCGGAACGCCGTATTGAACATGGTAATTCATCACCAATTCTTCGCCGATCCACTTGGTCAAAAAATACGGCATTGCATGAGTCGCACTGACCATATCTTCGGAAACTGGCTTCTCAAACAAACGTCCAGCTTCTTCAACCTTCCAGTATATCGCTTCTGTACATGCATAGACAAAACGCTGTAAATTGGGGATTTTCTCGCGCACCGCTTCGAGTAAATGCAGTGTGCCCAGCCCATTGATCTGCAAATATTCAATATGGCTATGCGGACTTGCAAAAGCCGCAGCCAGGTGATATACGGCATCCACACCCTCAACCGCACGAGATACAGCCTCGTAATCGCGCAAGTCGCCTTCTACGACCTCGACTGCATCAATGCCATCCCATTTGCCCGCCCGGCTGGCGTCCCCGGGATAGACAAAGCCGCGTATATCGTGGCCTTTATCGAGCAAACGTCTGACCAGATTGCCCCCTACCCTACCGTGTGATCCCGTCACGAGAACTTTCATAAATCCCTCCCCACTTTCTCTTCTCTAATTAACAAAAGCGCGATAAATAGCGACCAGTGCTGTCTCGAGATCGGCTTCTTCGACCCCCACAATAATATTGATCTCTGAAGCCCCCTGATCAATTACCCGCACATTCACACCTGCATTTGCCAGCGCAGTAAACAGACGCGCGGCAATGCCAACCCTGTGCGACATCCCCTCGCCAACCGTCGCAATCAGCGCAAGTCCGTGGATCAGTTCGACGCGATCAGGCTCGATAATGCGCTGAATGTCTTCGACGAGAAGTTCGCCCTTGCCATCCAATTGCTCATCCTGTATGATCACCGACATTGTATCGATGCCCGACGGCGTGTGATCATAACTGATCCCGTGTCGTGCGACTACCTCCAGGACCTGCTGCCCAAATCCCGTCATCTGATTCATCAGATCTTTTTCAATAAACAGCATACTAAAATTGGGACGCCCTGCAACCCCGGCGATCAGGCGCTCTGTAAGCTCTCGGCTCGGCAAAATCAGCGTGCCGGCATCCTCTGGTCGATTGGTATTGCGAATATGAATGGGAATTTCAGCTGTGCGCACCGGAAACATCGCCTCGTCGTGCAAGACGTCGGCCCCCATATAGGCCAACTCGCGCATCTCGCGATATGTAATTTCCTCTACGGGCAATGGATTGGGCACCAGGCGGGGATCGGCCATGAGCAATCCGGATACATCCGTCCAGTTTTCGTACACTTCTGCCCCAACTGCGCGGGCGACAATCGCACCGGTAATATCCGATCCACCGCGCGAAAATGTCACTATCTCGCCCTCTGCATCCGCACCGTAAAATCCCGGAATAACATAGAGGCGTTCATCTGAAAGATGCACCCTCAGTCGCCGATATGAATCGCTGTCAAGGCGTCCGTCAGCCCGAAATAGAATCGCCTCGGCTGGATCGACAAACGCTGCACCCAAAACATCGGCTAAGATGCGTCCGCACAAATACTCGCCGCGCGACGCCACGTAATCTCGCCCCGCACCATCCGCTATCCGGCTCTCGACCTCAGCGAGGAGTCTCTCCATATCAATCGACACACTAAGAGCCTTTGAGAGATCCAAAAATCGCGTACTAATTTTGTTAAACGGCTCTGAAAAATCGACATTTTGTCGCGCGAGTTCGTGGCACAAATAGAGCAAATCAGTAATTTTTGTATCATCTTCAGACCGCTTACCCGGCGCGGATGGCACGACCAAACAGCGGCGTTCATCGCTTCGCACAATAGACACTACCTTCTCGACCTGCGCGGCATCGGCGATCGATGAACCACCAAATTTACAAACAATTTTTTTCATAATCTTAAGACGCTACCCTTCCGCGCTGTAGTCGCAATGCTTTGAGCAATTGCTTGGCTTCGCCCATATTTCCATCGATATTCACCGCTTCATTGAGTGCTTTTATCGCCTCATCGAGATGCGTCATGTCTTCTGTATCCTGATAGATATACGCATAACACAGGCCAATAACATGATAGGCGCGCGCGCGATTATTAGCCGACAAAAATTCATAGTTCAAAGCCTCTTTTGCCAGTGCGACACCCTTCAGAAATTCTTCTGATTTTCCCTGCCAAAACGTGCAATAGGCGGCATAGACTTTAGCCCGTGAAATCACATCCTCGCCCGAAGCATAATCCAATCCTTTATTGATGATATCCAGTGCGCGGTTGTACTCGCGAAAGGATTTAGCAATTAACATCTCTGTAATATTCAGCGCGTCCTTGCACAACTGATCCTGCCAGAAACGATTTGATGGGATTGGGCGAAAGGTGTAGCGCGACCACATGCGATCCTGCTTTTCCCATATTCTTATGGCCTGTTCTTTTATTTGAACCGCCCCTGTATTGGCGGCAAAACGCGTGGTAAAGTGTATCTGATTGCTGTAATTTGTACCGAGCATCTTCAACGTAGCAAAATAATCGGGCGCGATCTCGACCACACCCTCGTAAAATGCCTCTATACTATCTTCTTGAATAGCTTCTCGATCAGCCAGACGCGTCTGCAACCGCTCGAGCATCGCCCGACGCGCGCGCGCTGTTTTTTCCGCCTCAGTGCGTGGGAATTGCGCTGAGATTTCTCCATACCGCGCAATCGCCTGTGGCAAATCGGTCAATTCTTCTTCCAGATCTCGCACAGAAGCCAGCATGCGCTGGGCATCGCTTTCCAAAGCATTCTGTCCTCCACACCCCATGAGTCCAAACAACAATAAGACAACACACTTTAACTTCATTTATGCCTCCGTAGTTACTCGATATCTGCGCGAATAGACATATCGTCTCGAACTTTGTTTTTCATGCGCTCAACAAGGCGGCGATTAAATTCTTGTGCCGTGTGATAGCCCTGTATTTTGAGTTGATAATTCAAGGCTATCGTCTCTGCAATCACCGTAATATTTTTCCCCGGATAGATCGGCACTGTAACCTGCGGCACCTCGAGGTCGAGAATCGAGACCCAATCCTCATCGAGTCCAATGCGATCGTACGCTGCGGTCTCATCCCATTTAATGAGCTTGACAACAACCTCGACGCGCTTTTGCATGCGAACGGCACGCACGCCAAACATATTGCGAACATTCAAAATGCCCAGACCGCGTATTTCTATATGATCTCGCAGTGTTTCCCCACTACTGCCCATAATCATTCCCTGTACCTTGCGCGACACGAGCACGACGTCATCCGCGACCAATCGATGCCCGCGTTCAACGAGGTCAACGGCAATCTCACTTTTTCCAATCCCGCTCGCACCAACAAATAACAGTCCAATGCCATACACATCGACCAGCGAACCGTGAATGGCTGTGCGCGGTGCAAACACATCGTCGAGATAATAAGAAAAAAGGTGGGCGAACTTAGTAGTCGCAAACGGTGTGGCCAACAAGGGGATATGCCTCGCATTGGACAATTCGACCATCACGGGTAATACTTCATTCCCATCTGTGATAACCATACAGGGAATGTCAAATTGAAAAATGGTTTCAAGGGTTTGACGGCAAATATCGGGATCAAGACTCGACAGATAGAGCATCTCCGTATTGCCCATAACCTGAACGCGGTCAAAAGTAAAAAGACCGAGGAACCCCGCAAGCGCGAGACCGGGACGATGGACATCGCTGGTAGATAGCGTGTTGCCAATTCCCCCTTTTCCTGCAACGGACGAGAGCGCGAGTTGGTCACCGTAATCTTCTAACATCTTGCCAATAGAAATCTGTGGCACGGCTTATACCTCACTTAGACTGGAAATAACGCGAGGTTTTCTACGCCGGTCGCGCAGTTTTTTCAATTGTCGGATCATCTTCTTTGCCGAACCATCGATAACGGGAAAGAGCTTACTACCAGCATTGGAAGCTTTGAGGGTTTGTCCATGCACATTGACAATAATATCAACGCGAAATGCAGGCTCCTCTTTTGTAATGGTGACCTGACAACCCAGCACGGGTGTGTAAAATCGCTCAAACCGAGAGATAGCAGCTTTTATATGGGTACGCGTGCTGTCCGAGACATGGTAATGATGTCCAGAAATGACCATTTGCATGGGCGTCCTCCTCAACAGTGAGATGGTGACGACTTAGAGGAAAAATATTTGATCATCTTAACCAGCGTGCCCTTCCGAGAAGGCATAAAATCCACTTCATCCATAAACGCACGCATCATCAAAAGCCCACGCCCGGAATCATTCATTAGATTTTCTGGCGCAAGCGGGTCAGGGGCGGTATTGGGATCAAAACCTCCCCCCTCGTCTTGTACCCAAACTGTGATGGAAGTGGGGTGGATATCGATCTTGAGATGTACTTTCTTTGAAGCATCTTCACCATTGCCATGATCAATCGCATTATTGAGTGCTTCCATGACTGCAACCATCAGATCGACTTGCTCATCTTCTGAAGCACCAGCTATCCGAACAGCCGACTCAACAATCTGGGCAAATGCGTCGAGATGCTCGTACAAACTTGGGGCACTGTGCATCAGCACCTGAGGTAATGAATCGGGCATGAGGTCTCCAGAACTTGTGCTGTCAGTACCCGGCCATCGGCCCCTGTGCACAGCACAACATTACGTAGAACTCTGGGAAGGGGCTCTCTCACACCCCTTCTGTTACAATCAATCTTGACTATACACTATATTTTATCGGCTGTCAAGCGCGGGTCGTCAACTTCGCCCTTGACCCAAACTTTGGAAAAAAGTATAATCCACCGCGGTAAAGACGACACCCGTTATCCCTAAAGTGCAGGCATTTTATGGCCTTTATTTTGAGCTTAATTGCCGGTTTTGGTGCTTTTTTTCTCGGCCAAAAAATTTTCCGGTGGATGCCGCCATATCCGCTGATAGACAGTCTTCGAATAGGCAGAGCACATTATCTGCTCCTCGGGGTTCTCGTAGGGATGTTTTTTTCTGAAACCGATGAGGTGTTTCACCTGTTTGAAGTGCTGCGGTACAATTGCATCAGCGCTATTTTGCTGTGGATTGGTCTGCAAACAGGCCTGTCAACAGACCTCCAAAATCTGCGAGACCACGGTACCTCAGTGATTTACTCTCAAACAACCGTTGTACTCGCAACCGGCGGATTCACTGTCCTTGCGGCTTTCGCCAGTGGTTTGATACTTTATCGCTACCTCGGGTTGCTCCAAAATTTACCCCTCGCGATAGTCCTGCTCACCTGTTTCGCACTTACAGTGCGCTTTCCCACACCTTTTTTTCAGTGGCCCAATCGCCCGATCCCAACTCCTGTTCCAGGTCAAAACTTGCCACTTGGAAATATCGCGGCCATGGCCGTATTGTGCATCGCTTTTCCCCCACTTTCAGAAAACCCCATTTTTTATTTGGGCAACTTGCCATTTATAGGCGTAACTGGTATTGCACTGCTCATGCTCGGCGCAGGCGTGGTCGGAGGCATCGCGCTCGATTTTTCATTCCGCAGCCATCGCACAGGTGCTCGCGCACTAAGCCTCGTCCTGGGCATTGTAATCGCCCTTTCTGGATTGTGCCAAGCACCGGACTTGCCATCTCTTGCTGTGGGATTTCTATCGGGTATCTGGCTGATTAATACAACCGTGGCAAAACGCGAGATCGTCGAATTTACAACACGCGCAAATGACGTGATCGAGCCGATCTTTTTCGCACTGATCGGCTCAATAATAGGGGAATTTGGTGGTGATATATTTTTTTTCTGGTCGCCTCTTTTTCCACTTGCTCTCACCGTGATACTCGTGCGCGGAATGGGTCGCACAATCGGTTTCACAGTATCCCAAACCCTCTGGCAAATACCGCAGACCTGGCGCGAATTGCTCGCCATGAGCTGGCGTCCTCAAGGCACGCTGAGTATCGCTGTTAGTATACAAGCCATTTACCTCCTCGACTTTCAGCATTACACGCTTATTACGGGACTCGTAATTGCTGTTTTTCTGAGTCAAATGATACTCATTCCACCCGCAAACTCACCACAATCTCACACCTGAGACGATTTCCATGCGCCTTCTTTGCATTACACTTGGTATCGGTATCCTGATCTGGCTACTCCAATCCCCCCCCGAAATGGTCTGGGTCGGCTTTCTGCTGACGGCCTCTATCGTGGGTGCGCGACTGGCCCATCGCGCCAAATTGCCCGATGTCCTGGGCATGATTGCCGCGGGTCTCGCCATCGGCTTCGCACCTATTACAACCGCTGATAGTCATCAGAGCATAAAACCCTTTGCAGATATCGCAATGGCCTGGGTCGGCCTTTATTTGGGCACATCGCTCTCCCATCCTATCCTCGCAAATCATCGCTTGCTCAGGGGTAGTATTTACCTGTATGCAGCCCCCGTTCTTGCAACCTTTTCAGTACTCATATTTTTCGACCTCCACTTAGTCACCACCTTGCAACTTGCCATCCTATCAGGTATCTCAGCCCCCATGTTTTTAGACCGCACAGAACACAATCTGAGAGATACATGGCCTTTTTCTTTATGCGTTACGGCAATCGGCCTCGTCTTGCTCTTTTTAACAGGGCTTATTTTTGGCGTCGAATTCATCCTGAATGACGGGTTCGATTCCTTCCTTCATCTTGCCGCCGATATCGCACTGGCCGTTTTGATCGGAATTATTGGCATTGAACTCGTATATCGCTGGCTGCAGCATATCCACACCCTCACAGGCCAATTTACGAGTTGGTTTGCCCTATCATTTCTGCTCGCACTTGCTTCGTGGCACGTTTGGATTCAGCCCCTTATCCTGGCCTGGACAGTGGGCCTTGTATTGTCCTTGCGCACCAAACGCGGACTGAGACCCAATATGCGTCCACCAAATGCGGAAGCACTGATTGCTTTTGCCCTCGCACACTATGCTACTGGCCTTGTTTTAGACTGGCAAATATCTACTGTACCGCCTTATTTTTATGCCCTGATCACAGCCCTGGTTTTGGGCAAAATTGCGGGAGGCCTGCTATGCAGGCATTTCACCTCACAACCCGTTCAAGCCTGGCTGCCGCTCTTGCCGCAGGGCCTCCTTGCAATCGTCAGCTTTGAATCTATTGCACCCGAAACCGCCCCTCTGTACTTTGTTTGCACGGGAATTGCTCTTCCCCTTCTGCACCTTCTATCCGATCAAATCGTTCAGAAAATCAAAAACGGCCGCATCCGCGCGCTCGCGCGCCGAACACAGACCGTTTGAACTGTCTCACGGCAAACTATCTTACAAAACCGACTACGGAAAAAGAGTGTTGAATAAATCGCTCTGATGCGCCGTGTTTTGAGCGATCGCCTCGCCTTCCCACCTCGAGCACATAGCGAAACCGACCACTATTATTCACAAATGGCACCGCCATGCCGAAGCTGACGCCTAATTCGCCAATCTGGCTATTAGAGGTCGTCGGAAAATAAAGCGACCGATAATGAAAACCCGCGCCAAGCTCAAAGCGCCGGCTCCGCACCAGCACATCGGGGTCTCCCGTGCGCCACAACATCCCTGCACTTACATCCCACGTATCAAAACGTCCATCTCCTGTCGCGCGCCACAGTCCTCGAGATACATCGATCGATGCCAGCCAGCGATAACCCGCCAGATACGTTATCCCCGCTCCAAATTCCCGGGGAAATTCCACATCGCTTTCCGTCTCGACTTCAACGGCTTCACGCTGTCCCACAAAGCGATTTCTTTGAACCTGACGCTGCTTGATACTGCCTCCGATATCGACATTTGCCCCCAAACTCCACCGCGAAGTGGGCGTATAGATAATCCCGAATGAAGGCAACCATCCGCGGTGGGTGCGCGTGATTTCATCGTGAGAAAAGAAGACCGTCTCATTGTCAAAATCCTTGATCCAAGACTCATTAAATGTCCCCATAGCCACCCAATTTATACGCCCTCCCACAAAAAGTCTGTGCCCGATTCGATGCCCCACCCCCAGAGAAATAGCCTGGATACCCCCAGTCGCTTCCACTTCCAGTTGATACTTCAAATCACCTGTGCCTCGATCTTCTATCGCCCCGAAATCCATATCTGTAAGCGGTTCAAGTCCGACACCTATGACAGGACCACGTCTCATAGGCAGTGCGATCTGAAAAGCCCCGATATCCCCGTCATTTACAATGCTTTCGCCATTCAAAAATCGGTGCTGAGCCATAAATTGCATACTCACAGATGCTCTGCGGAAAGCGCCCAACAAAGCGGGATTTTGGGATGAAAAATTTAGTCCATCTGCAAGTGACCGCCCGGCACCGCCCATACTTCGAGATCGCGCATCAACGCGCCTGACTGGATCTCCAACACCATAAAAAGAAAAAATTGTATTGGCACAAGCTGGCAGCACCAGTGACAAAATAAAACCCAAAGCGAGAATTATTCGCATCATAATTACAATTCCGGAGGAAGAGAGTAAATGAGGTTCAAACGCACATCTTTTAACACAATCCATCGGATGAGCGGGGGCGAATTTAAGGGCACGGGCAAGCCTCTTAAAGAAACAAAAGAGACAGGTGAAAGAGCCAATCCATGATTTACTCGCACACCAGATATCCATGCCTGAATCAAAGTCTGGTTAATCGTATAAGTGGCTGTCGCTGGTTCAAGGAGTAATCTCTCATTGAACCGCGTAAACGCAGTATCGCCCTCTGCAATCTTCAGGCCATATATTTCAAAGGGAAAAGATGAAAAATAGGAACGATCCAGATCGATATCCAATTGCAATTTGGCCGAATTGATCGTCGCGCCTTGCGGAATATCGGGCAGATCAAAATCCAGAACACTGCCGTAAAACAAGCCCTCTGAAAGAATCGCCAGATCTTCTGAAGGACCACCACTGACCCGCGCACTCCAATAGGTATCTGCATCGGCTTGAACAGCTGCACGCTCTGTCACATCACCCACCCGATATACGGCCTCCAATTCGGGAATCGGTGCATCTGCGCGAATATCGGTAGCTTCGCGTGCAAAAATATCCAACAAAAAAGATGCCTCCCCATCGGGTTGTAACAGGATTTCCAAAGACGACGTCCCCGCTTCTACCGCATCCTTCAAGAGCGACACAGGCAAATCGATCCGAACGCGATCTTCAAACACCTGCGCCATAGCATCGGGGATTGGTGTCGCAAGCACTTCGGTCTCGACCAGCGAGATTGAATCGACATAAGTCTGAAGTTCTTCCCATGGCGAATCGGGCCGCAATGCGACCAGCGATGCATTTTCGACCAACCGCGCCGACCGAATGCCCAGATTGACGCGCAGGGAATCTATCGTCAAACCCGATGGCACACCGCCAGACAGCTCATCTGGCACGTTGAAACGCAACAGACTGCGCAACAAAAACCCATTCATCTGTCCAATCAGCAATTCCTCTTGTTCTCCCATCACAGTGGGAAAAATCAGAGATTGAAAGGACCGCGCCGATTTTAACGGAACAGCGGGCAACGCTACTATATCGCCGGGATCGCGTCCAACAAAGCCCTCGCCCAATGGGTTGCGCTTTTCGGTATTGCAACCAGCGAGACCTGCAAGTAAAAAAATCAGTAAAAATCGTTTTCTCATCATAATCATCACTCAAAAGATAAAAATAGTTACCTACAATAACCCTTTACACGCTTCAAAGCGTCAAACGTTTCGTTGTGCTCGACCGCGGGAAATCGCGCGCGCTATACCCGGTAAAAAAAATGCTTCGCACACGCGGTCCCAGCTCATTTGTGCGGCCAACTTATACCCCGAATGCAATCGCGCCTCGCGTTCTCTATCCGATGATGGCAACGCATCTGCGATATCCCACGCGACTTTCTTCGACACTCTATCCTCCTGAATACGGCGTTCATACTCTCCTATCGCACGAGCAGACGCGACACTATCCAATGCGACATCTGCCGTATAATCGGCTACCACGACGAGAGGATCGGCCTGTTCTTTTGTTACGCGAGCCAAAAAACCACAGCATCCGCACACACTACTCGGCACGCAAAGCCCCCCAAAAGTCAGCGGTTCGAGCACGGCAATACCAAAAGGTTCGTAAATTGATTGTCCAAATTCGACATCCGTGCCCTGACGCAAATCCGCAAACGCCATATCTTGCGGCATGCGCTGCCCACAACTCGCCCTGTCCCATCCAAACTGGTTGACCAAAATTGTTTGAATCGCAACAGACTCGCGGTTAAACGCTTCCATATCCCGCCAGATATCCAGCTCATTTGAAACCAGATCGGGTGGTCCTGTATGGTGTACAACCGGCCATCCATATTCGGACTCCATAGTCTCGATATCTCTCGCATTGCGCTGTTCTGCAGCTGTTGTAAGCACAAAAAACACGCCCGTTTGTCCAGTGTCTCCCAACAATCTATCGAGATGCGACAACACGAGCAAATCGCGCCACAGCCCTTTGCTAATCACCGGACGCGTGACATGTGTCATCACCACATCCGGCTCATATCCGAGTAAATTTTGCGCATACTCCTGTAAACGCGAGCGAGACTGTAATTTCTCTGCATAGGAAATCCGCATTGCGGGAATACCATTGTACACCAGGTCTATCGCTTGCGCTTCAAGCCCCATAAACCGAAGCTCATCAAGCGTTGGGTCGCCTACGGCAAAAATACCATCGCAGTGCGACGCCAATTGAACCAGCGCGTGCCGATAATAATCGGACTGATCTCCAAATACATCCTCAACCACTTCGCCCTGTGCAAGTGATCGCGCCATCGCGTTGTAAAACATCACATCGTGCCCCGGGTTGTCCTCTGTGATCCCGCGCATCACTGAAACCTCATGGGCGTAAAAAACCGCCCAAAAGCGCGGATCATTATCCACAATAGTTTTGAGCGCAACGGGCATGCCCATATATTCATGGGCCAGCACAATATGCGGTCCCGGTGCCTCACCAATCAGCGCGACAACAGCGTCGTAAACGGCTTCCGCACTATCGATATAAAGCGCGTAATCCGCAATCGTATCGTATCGGTCAGACGTAAGGCCAAAATACCGGTAGAGATTGTACTTAAAATTGCGAGAATGCCGCGGATTGATATCTTCGGCATCAACGAGCAACACATCGGCTTCATATCCACGAGTGAATCGGCGTATCCCGTAAACAATATTGACATTGTACCGCTCTGCTACGCGATTGAGCGCGTCAGCACAATCCGCATTTTGCACGCCGGAAATGGTCGAAAAAAGCACCTCGCCACTTTCCGCAAGAAGATCCTCATCCTCTGGGCGCGAAAGCGGACCGACGAGAAAAGAACGCCGCACGGCTTTCTGATACACAGAAGAGGTCATCAAGCCTTCGAGTACAGTCCCAATACCGCCAGCCTTGCGCACCGCTTCGTGTGTCGCGTGAATCACCGTATAGCTCATAACTCAATGCACCGTATCGATCAAAATATTCACTTCCACGGCCCCGGGCGCAACGGGATTTTGCGGATAAATCCCCTCCATATCCCCTATCTTTGAGCCACCCACGCGTCCGTCTGCATCAATTTTAGCAGAAACGTATAACGCATCAATCTCAGACCAGTCGATCTCAATCATCGCATCCCCTCGCGTCAGTGTGTACGAAAGGGGAAAATCGGAAACGTCGAGTCGCTTCACGGCCAGTGGTGGCCCGCCAACAGGGGCAGGTCGCGCAATAACAAATAGCACGGCATTGCTCCCAATGCGCTCGCCCAGCCCATCGGCCAGTCGAATCGTCCCCGAAACCACGGCGCCTGATGTCTGTGAGACCTCTTTATCTCCTGCTGGAGCCTGATCAGATGGAGGCTTTGGCGGTGGATGCGCTCCCTCTTCATAGTGCTGACTACAAGACATCAACCACATAAGAATGCATAAGAGAATAGATTTACGCATCGATATCTTCCTCAAACATCGTCAAAATCCTGGGTTCTCCACGCGTAATCGCCACCACATGTTCAAAATGCGCCGAAGGCAACCCATCGGCAGCCGACGCTGTCCATCCGTCATCGGCCACCACAACTTCGTGCGTTCCCAAATTGACCATCGGCTCAATGGCGAGCACCATCCCCTTTCGCAAACGAGGATTGCGCTCTGGGGGCACATAATTGGGCACGGCGGGTTCTTCGTGCAATCTGCGCCCAATGCCATGCCCCACAAATTGCCGCACGACTGAAAAACCAAATTGCTCAACCCAGTTTTGTACCGCCCCACAAATATCACTCAGGCGTTTCCCGGCAACCGCTTGCTCAATTCCCTTAAACAGGGATTCTCGCGTCACCTTGAGTAACTCTTTCTCTCTCTCCGAAATATTACCTACAACGCGTGTAATCGCCTGATCGCCGTAGTAACCACGCAATTTCACACCGATATCAATGCTGACAATATCGCCATCCACCAGCTTCCGCGATCCGGGAATCCCGTGTACGACCTGTTCGTTAATTGAAATACAACTCGCTGCGGGATACCCCTTATAGCCCTTAAATGCGGGTTCTGCTCCGTGCGACCGAATCACATCTTCAGCCACGCTATCCAGCTCTCTTGTCGTCGTCCCCACTTTAATAAGCGGCTTGAGTGTGCGATGCACCAGCCCCACAATGCGGTTTGCTTCAACCATCAAATCCAGTTCTCGATCTGTTCGCAATACAATCACAGCTCCACTCCCTTAACGCGATTCACCAAAATGAGAAACAAAAATGAGAAAATCCAGAAAATCAACAGGCCCATCCCCGTTGAAATCCAATTTTGGATCATATCTATTATCCGTGTGTAAGAGCTTAAAACCATCTGCAAAGCGCAGGAAATCAGAAAATGCAACGCGCCCATCGCCATCGACATCGCACACGAGATCCGTCGCCATACTTCCGCCAGTTGAAAACGTGTAATTCACGCGCCGCCTTTCACCCGAAAGCGATGTTTCCATCACA
>JAPOXY010000240.1:30131-43743 GCA_026706845.1 Gemmatimonadota bacterium | reverse complement strand
CGATACGCGCAATGCCACGCAGGCCGTATCTGGAAAGAAAGATCACGTCTTTAAACTGTAACAGGGATTATATGCGTATTTTACTAACAGGTGGCGCGGGGTTTTTGGGATCGCATTTGTGTGACCGATTGCTGGATGAAGGGCACGAACTAATTGTCATGGATAACCTGTTGACCGGACGTGCAAAAAATATCGCACACCTGTTTGGTCAGAATGGTTTTACATTTATCAAACACGATGTGACGCAATACATCTATGTGAAGGAGCCACTGGATTATGTATTGCATTTTGCCAGCCCGGCCAGCCCCGATGATTTTTCGCGCTATCCCATTCGCATCCTGAAAGTGGGCGCGCACGGTACGCACAACGCGCTCGGTGTGGCGCGTGCAAAAAAAGCGAAGTTTTTTTTGGCCTCAACATCCGAAATTTACGGCGATCCGCTGGTACATCCGCAGCCAGAATCGTATTTGGGCAATGTCAATACACTGGGCGTGCGTGGCGTCTATGACGAAGCCAAGCGCTTTGCCGAAGCCATGACAATGGCCTATCACCGCGAAAGCGGGATCGATACGCGGATTGTGCGGATTTTTAATACCTATGGCCCCCGCATGCGCAAAAACGATGGACGAGCCATTCCCAATTTTGTCAATCGGGCACTGGCAGATGAACCACTGAAAGTATATGGCGACGGCAGTCAAACGCGCAGTATCTGTTATGTTTCAGACCTGATTGAGGGGATCTATCGATTGATGCACACGGATTATCATGCGCCCGTAAACATCGGCAATCCATCGAGTGAAACATCGATGTTAGATCTGGCAAAAAAGATTATTGAACTAACCGAGAGCAAAAGCGAAATCGCGCTCATGCCCAATGCACAAATCGGCGACGATCCTCAAATGCGACAACCCGATATCACCCTGGCCAAAAAACTCCTGGGATGGGAACCCAAAGTGACGCCAGAGCAGGGATTGCGACAGACAATAGAGTGGTTCAGGGAGAATTAGGCTGTGGACCGCTTGACGGAAAGGATTAACTTAGATATATTTTTAAACGTGCTGGGGGCGACACGGCTTCGACGGGGGTGGAGAGATAATAGCTGCGTGTCGAGGTACCCAATCACCTCGTAAAACAATTGGGAAAAAACGCAACTGCGGACGATAACACGTACGCAATGGCTGCCTAACTAACCGTTACGCAGTCCGTTCTCTCAGACCTTGCCTGCGTGGTCTGGGCAGAGCGCCGACGAGAGCAGGCTGGTGCGGGGGTTTCCGCTCGAGGGCCTCCGGATGAGAGTGGGCCACAGCCCCAACCATCGAGTTGGCATCTCAGCGACCCTGTCTGTTGGGGCGCGAGGTGCGAGATCCTAAGTGAATAGACTACACACGTAGATGCCGTTATCAAACTGCTTTCGGACGCGGGTTCGATTCCCGCCGCCTCCACCATTCTTTTAAGCCTATCTACAGGCTGGCCCTTCACCGTTCCACGGCACGCCGTCCCCCCGCTACCCTACCAAAGACATTCCCATGAAAACCGAATCCCTGCGCCGCGCCCTGCACGACCTCCTGGGCATCCCCGCCGCCCGCTGCGACCTGGCTCCGGAGTCCCGCGGACAGATCGAACGGGATGGAATCGTCGTCGAAAAATGGATCTGGACGAGCGAACCCGGTTCCCGCGTCCCCTCCGTACTCTATCGACCCGCACACCCCACCGCACCTATGCCCTCCATCGTAATCACCTGCGGCCACGGCGGCAGCAAAAGCCAGTGGCAGTACACCTACATCCCCCAACTCTACGCCAAACTCGGGCTGGCCTGCCTGGTTCTGGACCCAGTGGGAGAAGAAGAGCGGCACATCTGCGGCGACCTGGGTACCCGGGCACACGATCCTGAAGAAGTCCACACCTGCGCTGATGATGCTGGCCGGCTCATCATGGGCAAGCTCGTCTTCGACACGATGCGGGGCATCGATTTCCTCTTCACCCGGAGCGACATTGACCAGGAGCGCGTCGGTGTGGCGGGGAACTCCCTCGGTGGTGCCAAGGCCTCCTGGATGCTGGCCCTCGACACCCGCCTCAAGCTGGCCCTGGTCTCAGGTTGGGCACTGTGTGACACCATGACGGTCACCGGCAAGTTCTGCACCCGCGTCCCGAATCAGCGCCTGCGCACCCTCTGTACCTGGCCGGAATTCCTCTCCCTATCTGCGCCCCACTGCGCCGTCCTCATTCTCAACGGCGACGCCGACGTCATCATCGACACAGAGGGAGACGGTGCCGCGTGGGAAGGTACCCGGAACACCGTGACCTGCGCAGCGCCGAATTTCCCAGACAGCCACATCGCGTGCTGGTTCGAACCGGCGGGAGGTCATCGACCCTACTTCGGATACACCGTCGCCCTAAAATGGATCCACCGCCACCTCGGTGCCCCCGGTTTCGACCCCGAAGAGAGCCTGCCCACCCTCAACTCGGGCGACTGGTGCGACGCCAATGGCATCGTCCTGGAAAAACTCTACGGCACCGACCTCCACCAGCGCGGCGCCACCCTTCCCGACCTCGGCATCCGGCCCATACACCGCACCGATCTATCGTGCCTCCGGCCAGAGGAAATAGGCGACCCGAGCTACACCCTGGAAGGCTGGCTGGAGCAGATCCAGACCTGGCGGTAAATCGCCTCCAGCCACTTAGGCAGCGCAGGGAATCCACTATTCCTAATCCCAGGCCAGATATCGCTCTCTCAATTCATCTATATCCCGCGACGCTTCTCCCAATGCCTCCTCCAAAAAAGCTCGGCACTTTGCTTCGTGCGCCACATCTCTCGGTGCGTTGGGCGAGAGTCCCGATCCTTCCGAATAGACTTGCTCGTGGGCACCTGAACCATCGGTGTAGTGTACGCTTGTCAAAAACCGCCGCGACGTCTGATCCCTGATCCGCCGGCTGTTTCCGCGTTCATAACCTTCCAACCAGACGAATGCAATGATATTGATGTGATGGAACTGTTCCTCGGGAACGCTGCACGCCCCGACGATCTGTTCACGCGTCTCTTCCAACGTATCAGCATGGACGTTCCCCACAAGCTGATGTCCCGCCTTCGATAGGTCGAAGAAGTCACGCAGGTCCTGGTCCCAAAGGTAGCCGGGCGGCCGATGATCGCTCAACTCGAGCGCAATCGTGCAGCGTTTCTGATCTGCGAGCGGCGGGATCTCCCCCGGCATCGCAATCGCAAATGCCCGGTCCCCGGGTACAACGCTCAGAAAGGAACGCATCGTCGTCGATTTCCCGATTCCGCCCGGACCCGACCCCACGATCCACGATGCCCCATTCGTCACATGCGACATCCACCACGCCGCCGTGTCCAAATCAAATGGCCCCTGTTCAATCAGGTCCAGCAAGGACCTCGGTGTTTCTTCCCGGTCCGAATTGATCAATCGTCTCGGAATCACAAATTCGTCGTTTGCCATGTTCACTCCCACTCAAAAGGACACTAAAAAGGTTTCAGAACAGCCAGCGCGACAACGAGGACCACAATAAGCGTTGTGACGTGGCTAAATGTGCGAAAGTAAGCCGCACTTCTGGTATTTTCGCCGCGTTGAAAATTCTTGCGCTGGCGCGACATCATACCGTGCAATCCGGCGAGCATGAGCACGAGTAGAATTTTGGTATGAAGCCACCCACTCGCCAGGCTCTCCGTTGCAACAATTAAAAGAATGCCCGTAATAAAAACCACAATCATACAGGGCATAAGTAGAAGCCGCATAAGATTGTATTCCATCTGTTGAAACACCGCATCTGTATCAGCAGAGGCATCGGCGTGATAGGCAAATAGCCGCGGCAAATACAAAATACCGACCATCCAGCCGATGATAGCGATGAGATGTACAACTTTTAACCACAGGTAATATCCTATCAGGAAACTCACAGTGTACTCCTCAATCGTAATTGCTGCTTTTGTGATCACCCATCAGGCGGCGCTGGCGCGTGGTCGCCTGCTCGATAATTTCGGGATCAAACTGAAACCGGTTGAGATAGGGCGGATATTTTTGCGTAATCATGCGTTTCGCATAGTGGACTTGAAGCAAAAAGCGCGTTTTATCACTGGTATTGGCCGTACCGCGATGCCAGACCTCACTGCGGAAAATGACCACATCGCCAGCATTGCACATAATGGACTTTTCAGTCTGCCCTTTCCAGGATGTATCGCCATCGGGGCTTCTGCCCGAAAGGTGGCTACCGGGAATAAAATTAGTGGGACCAAGGGCTTCGGTAATATCGTCGAGATAGAAATGCGCCGTAGTAATAAAAATGGGGATGCGTACCCGGGAATCCTCAAGTATATCCGCAGGCAGACTCAAGGGGAGCCAGTCAGTATGGAGATTCTGGTCAGGGCGCCCGGGACCCGTCATCCATGCAGTCATGCCAATGCAGTGACAATCGTCGCCATGTATAGCTTCAGCGAGCTCAATCACACCGGGACGGTCGAGAAATTGCAGAAAATGACTGTGCCGGTTGAATGCATTGTTGATGTGTTTATTGATAAAACCAATGTCTTCAGGGCGACCATTTTTGTCAAAACTTTCCGAGATCGGTGTAAGCGCATCCATGTGATCGCGGAGTTTTGCCACTTGATCGGACGTCAATACACCTGGCAGATATGCATAGCCATCGCGATACAGGGCTTCGGTTTGTTCTGCAAGCGTGTCGTAGGCAATAAGGGGAAGAGGGGCGACCATATCAGGACTCCATAGCAATATAGTTTGTGAGATCGTGCAGGGCGATTACCCTGTGTCCATTATCTGTGAGATGCCGCATACAGCGTTCAAAAAATGCGGGTTCGGTATGCACCCATGGATGATCGAGATCGGGTACTCCGTGAAAAGTGAGAACTGTGGCACAACCGTTTTGAGCCTGCTCAAGCGACCACAAGAAATCGTCAAAGTGCCAGTGCGGTCCCGACGCGCCCGTGGTAGGAATGAGAAGCGGATCGTGTTGCTCGGGATTATAGGCCGGGCCGCGACCACCTTCCCTATCATAAGGATATTCGGGTGTAGTGCCACGTCGGGCATAAGTAAAACCGCGTTCTTTGAGTACATCAACAGCTTCGGGAGTATTGGTGTAGCCGGGGTAGCAAAATGTGGTGGGAATCGGGATACCGTAGCGGTCGCATTGCCGATCAATATAGCGGATATCGGATAAAAGTTCCTCCCGTGATTGGTTGGCAACGCTTTTGTGTTGCCGCGTATGATTCCCAATTTCAAAGCCCAGATCGTGTAATTCGCGCACTTCTTCCCAGGTGAGATAGCGCGTTTTATCCGCGAGAAAGTTCAAGCCCTCTGTGATATAGAAAGTGGCATTGAACCCGCATTCGCGCAAGATGGGTGCGGCAAAGGTATGTTGCGATTTGACACCGTCATCAAAGGTAAGGACAACGAGGCCATCTGGTATAGATACAGACATTTATTTTGAAATTAATAGGGCCAAACGCGCAAGCCCTCACGCACGCAGTTGATCAAATCATCGGCGTGTTTGCTCGTCATAGGAAGAGAAACGCAGCCACCTTGACGGATGACAATGCCGTGGTTCAAAAGATAGAAATAGAGCCAGCGGTGTTTTTCGCCACTATCTCGTGCGGCCTGGCGATAGTTGGCAGGTGTATAGTCGAGAAAGTAGATGCGAAAAAGCGAGCCAGCAGTGACAATAGTCGCCGGGATATCGGCACTTTTAAAAGCGTCCTTGAGACCAGCGGCAATATATTCGGTAAGCGAGTCAATGTGGCGATATGCATCTGAGTCCATGGTTTTAAGAGTCATAAGACCAGCGATAGCGACGAGCGGATTGCCATTGTACGTACCAGATTGAGGAATCGCAGGCGAACCAGAAGTGGGATCATACAGAGCCATCACATCTTTGCGACCGCCAAAAGCACCTGCCGGGGTACCGCCAGCAATGACCTTCGCCAGGCAGGTCAAATCGGGCGTGATATTGTACGCCGCCTGTGTACCACCCGACGTCATTCGAAAACTGACAATTTCATCAAAAATAAGGAGAATACTGAGTTCCCGCGTCACATCGCGCAAAAGCGTGAGAAACTCGAGATCCGGCAACGCCATACCAGCAGCCGTAGAAAGCGGATCAATAATGACGCAGGCGAGTTCTTCGGCGTGTTGGCGAATGAGATGTTCACAAGCGCGTGCATTGTTAAAGGGCAAAACGAGGACATTTTCAGCCGTTGCGGGTGCAAGACCGGCAGAAGAAAGCACCGAATGAGGCGCGTCTTCAGGACCGAGGTCGGGAGTAACAGGAGGCACATAGCTTATGAGAGCCGGATCGTCAATACCGTGATACGCACCTTCAAATTTGGCAATTTTTTGACGCCCCGTAAAAGCGCGAGCAACGCGCAGCGCATTGCCTACAGACTCGGTACCAGAACTACAAAAGCGCAGATGTTCGAGAGAAGGAACGCGCTCGCGCAGGAGTTCTGCCCATTCGATTTCGAGTTGGGTAGGACCAAAAAAGGCCGTGCCACTACTGATGCGCTCGCGCAGAGCATCGCCCACAGCGGGATGAGCGTGACCAAGAATGAGGGCGGTGGCGTTGTTGACGAAGTCGAGACGGCGGTTGCCATCGACATCATCGATATAAACACCCTCACCCCGGTCAGCGTAAATTGGGAAGGGATTGACAAAAACACCGGTGCGCGTATTGCCACCGGGCAAAACTTCTTGTGCGCGTTTAAAAAGACGTTGCGAGTGTGCGTTTTGATCGCAATAATCGGCAATGAGTTGATCGAGAGAAAGAGGAGGCATAAACACAATTCTTTGAAGGTGAATGAGATAACTACTTTGTAAGATCGTAAATCCGCATAAATTTAGCAAGCGTACATTGCGGCAATGAAAAACCACCTCCTACCGATAAGCCACCGGATCTTTCATACCATTCTGAGCAAAACCCTGCAAGCGCAACAAGCAGGCGTCGCACTGCCCGCACGCGCGACCTTCTGTATCGGGATCGTAACAGGTACAGGTCATAGCGTAATCAACACCGAGTTCTAATCCCCGTTTGATAATCTCAACTTTGGTCAGATCAATAAGCGGCGTGTGGATCGTGAATGTATCCCCTTCAACACCGGCTTTGGTGGCGAGATTCGCCATAGCCTGAAAGGCGGCAATATATTCGGGGCGGCAATCGGGATAACCGCTATAATCTATGGCATTGACGCCAATAAAAATATCGCGGATATCGAGAGATTCAGCCATTGCAAGCGCGTAAGAAAGAAAAATCGTATTGCGAGCGGGGACATAAGTGACCGGGATACCGTCGGACATTTCGCTCTCGTCTCGATTTTTGGGCACATCGATATCGTCGGTTAGTGCCGAACCACCAAAAGCACGCGAATCAATATTGGCAATAACGTGATCTCGCACGCCAAAATGAGCGGCAATTTTTTTCGCACATTCGAGTTCAGTTTCGTGTCGTTGCCCATAACAAAAAGTGAGCGCATAACACGCGTACCCTTTGTCTGTCGCAATGGCCAGCGTTGTAGTAGAATCCAAACCACCACTGAGTAAGACAACCGCGTTCTTTTTCATAGTTAATCTATCCGTGAACAGAATTTACAGACTGAAGCGTTGGAATTGAACGGCATGTTCAGCCTATCTTTGTACAGGAGTTAAAAATGCCGTAATTTTAAGCTTTTTGCAAGTGGCATGAAAATTGCATGGTAATCGTTCATCGCCTATATATGATTTGACACCTGACACGTTACAGGTTACATTACAAATGATTGAGAAATTTCGGCATAAAGGTTTAGAACTATTTTTTAGAACGGGAAACACTTCCGGCATTCAACCTGCTCAAGCCAAACGGTTGCGATTGATTCTAACGGCACTGAACCAGGCATTGACAATTCGGGACGTGAATCTTCCGGGGCTACGCCTTCATCCCTTGCGAGGTCGTCGAAAGGGATTCTGGGCGGTTTCAGTGAGTGGCAATTGGCGGGTCGTTTTCAGAATTGAAGATGGCGTCGTATTTGATGTGGATCTCGTGGACTATCACTGAGGAACATATTTATGGAAATGTACAATCCGGCTCATCCAGGTGAAATTTTAAAAGAACTGTGTTTAGTACCGCTAAACTTGACCGTGACAGAAGTAGCCCATACACTTGGCGTGGCGCGAAAGACCGTTTCGGAGCTCGTCAATGGCAAAGCCGGAGTAAGTCCAGAAATGGCGATTCGGTTGAGCAAAGCATTTCGGACAACACCCGTCTTCTGGATGAATTTGCAACTGCAATACGACCTCTGGCACGCGCAACAAAAGATCGGTGATCTTCGAATTCCCCCATTAACCGATACCGCTCCTGCGACTTAATGGACCAAAAACCTCTATCCCGTATCCACGATCCAATCTGGAGCCGTGAATAGACTGCTAACTGATTCCCCGTGGTGTATCCTGCGGATCGCCTCACCCAAGAGAGGTGCCACGGATAGGGTGGTCAGATTGGGAGGACATTGGCTCTGTGAAGAAAGTGGAACTGTATCTGTCGTCACCAATTCCTTCACCTCTGCAATTGCACCCAAACGCGGCAGAGCCTGTCCCGTAAAAAGTCCATGTGTGCAGGATACCGTGATGTGATTAACGCCGCGCTCTCGAAGGCGATCAATAAGTTCCACAAGTGTTCCCCCCGTGGCTATCTCTTCGTCCAGAACAATCACCTTCTTCCCCTCTACATCGCCGACAATTGAATCAATCACGACTTTTTCATCACTGATGCGGCGTTTGATTCCGGCAGCTACGGGCAACTTGAGCAGACGGGCAAAATGCGTTGCCTCCTTTGCGCCTCCAAGATCGGGCGAAACAACGACAGTATCCGCCAGGTCTTTGCCCCGAAAATATCTCGCCAACACATGGAGGGCATTGAGATGATCGACGGGAATGCGAAAAAATCCATGCACCTGCGGCGCGTGAAGGGTCATCGTAAGCACCCGATTTGCACCTGCCGTATCAATCAAATCTGCCACCAGTCTCCCTGCAATCGAAATGCGAGGCGCATCCTTTTTATCTGACCGCGCGTAACTGTAGTATGGAATAACGGCTGTCGTACGGGCAGCCGATGCCCCGCGTGCCGCGTCCAGCATCTGCAGGAGTTCCATGAGATGGTCCTGTACAGGTGGCACAAGAGGCTGGATCAGGAAGACATCGGCCTCCCGACAATTGGCGTTCAACTGCACCTGAATGCAATCGTTACTGAAGCGGTTAATCGTGCTCTGACTAAGGGACACGCTCAGATACTGGCATATATGCTCTGCCAATTGAGGATGTGCGTTCCCGCTAAAGACCACAATATCGCGCATTGCGAACTCCTTTCTTGTGAGTGGTCCCATGTTGGTTGGACCTCTATTCGACTTGATCAATTAAATGAATTGCCGTAGTTTTTCACCGACGAATCATTCTGAAATAAAGAAGGAGATTGACATGTCAGGAACGCTTAGATATCTCATCGCACTGCTCCTTCTGCTCGCCTGTTCTGGCAAAGAAAAGCCACTCACCCCCGATCCTTCCTCAGAGGGCAATGGTCAGCAGGAAAGACCCCTGCTTTCAGATGACAAATTCGGTGCCGACATCAACCCCACCGGCAATCCCATTGGCGGAGGCGAGGGTTATAACCGCCTGGTTGACCCATCCGAATACCTGGTCACAAACCGCATGGAACTGCTCGACGCCCTCGAGTTCGCCGGTACTAACCAGATAGTCTATATAGTAGATACCGTCAGAATCGACCTGACCGGACACCAGAACATCGCCATACGCGGGGGCATCACGCTCGCCAGCGGCCGGGGCAAACCCGGCTCCCAGGGTGCCCTGCTCTACTCCAAACAACTCGAAACCATACCTCTCTTTATCGCCGCCGGACCCAACGTCCGTATCACTGGCCTTCGCTTCCAGGGACCGGACACCCTCAGGCGCACCGAGCAGATGAGACAACTCCACGCAGAAGGACGCTACTACAGCATCCCCAACTCTCGCGCCATCCAGACCGAATACCCCAACCTCGAAGTCGATAACTGCGAACTCTGGGGCTGGAGCCACGCCGCGATCTTCCTGCGAGCTGGCTCGACGGACAACCACGTCCATCACAACTACTTTCACCGCAACCAGCGCTATGGCCTGGGCTACGGCGTGGTGCTGGACCAGTCCAACGCCCTTATCGAAGCCAATTTGTTCGACTGGTGCCGCCACCACATTGCAGGCACTGGCAGGCCCGGCACCAGCTATGAGGCTCGTTACAATCTGATTCTGGAAAACGCCAACAGCCACAGCTTTGACATGCACGGCGGCCGAGATCGAGGTGACGATACGCACATCGCCGGCGATCTCATGTTAATCCACCACAACACCTTTCGCGCCACTGGTGTACCCGCCGTAGTCATTCGCGGTATCCCCCAGGAAAGCGCTGAAATCTACAACAACTGGTTTCTCCATACCTTCCCCGCTGACGCCATCAAACAAAACAACGCCACGGGAAACATGCGTCACTACACAAACCAGTACACGCCCAATCGCGTTCTGAAAGACTGAGTCATAGAGATCGCATTACCGCGAGACCCGTCTGCCACTCCCTCCCTCTCATACCCGCATAAACCATGTAGTAGCGGTTGTCGATTTCAATCACCTGAGGCGTTAGTATCCCATCGCAGTCCCATGCATCGGGATCTGGCGAGGGCGAAAAAATTGGATTGTGCGGATTGGGTTCAAAGGTGCGAAAATCGCGCGTCCGCACATGTCCAATCCGCCATGCCTCGCCATCGGAACCCCCGTAAAAGAGATGGAAATACTGTGGACCCTTAAAAATCTCAGCCTCCCGGACACCACAACTATCCCACATTTCTCCGCTACCCTTAAAAATGGGATTGGCGGGATCTTTGGTAACAGCCTCGGGGTCGCTTGTCGGCGCAGTCGCGTGGCATAAGGTCGGCGGATCTGCCGATTCCCCCGTATAAATGATATGTATGGTATCATCTACAACCACAACCGAGGGATGCGACGAACCCTGCCGCTCGTGCGCGGTATCTGAGGCAATCACAGGCGTCTGGCAAACGCGCGTCCATTTGCCAAAATCACCATCCCCCACCAATAAACCCGTCTGCTTTGGCGGCTTTTGTCGTCGCCCCAAATAATAAACATAGAACCTGCCATCGGCGGGATTCCAAAACGGAAAAGGATATTCGATAGTATAATCGTCAAACCCCTCTCTCGAAGGCAAAAGCACGGGATTGCGCGGATCGTGCGCGATCTTTGCGGGATCTTTCACCGGAGCCGTGCTATGCATCAAAATCCAATAGTTGCCCTCTTTTCTCCTCCCCCACAAATAGTGCACCGTATCATCCATCACAAACGCATGGGCTGCAGCGGCCCACTCTGGCGGCTCGCAGGCAATAATGGGATTGACATCCTCAAGCCGCTCGAAATTCGCAAACACCTCAAATGGAATGGCACCGTTCTCTGCAAGACCTGTTGATTCTTCCATATTATTAGTTCTCCTTTTCGCACGCTACCTGCACTTACAAACACCAATCGTAAGGACCGGGACCTGTATGGCAAATCATCTCGGCGATTTGCTGGCGCATAGCTATAATGCGCGGTTGATATTCGGAAAGCTGCGCGAGATTTTGCATTTCGCCCGGATCTGTCTCCAAATCGTACAACTCGTCGATATCAAAACGATTGCGAATATACTTCCAGCGACCATCGAGATTCATCACATGCGCGGCAAACTGCTCTCTTTCTGTTGACCCCCAATAAACGGCCTCCTGGCTGGCGATCTCCGCAAAAATGGGCTGCGGTTCGGGTTGCCGCCCATTCAGAATCGCGTCTGCAACGGAACGACCATCGATTTTCTCGGGCAGTATCTCGCTTGCCAGATCGAGCAAAGTCGGCATTAAATCAACACCGGCAAGCGGGGTCGTCACGCGCAAACCCGTTGGGAGCGCGCGCGGCCACGAAAGCAGGCAAGGAACTCTGACCGAGGCTTCGTACATCAGGCACTTTTCTGTGT
Source organism: Gemmatimonadota bacterium (assembly GCA_026706845.1). NCBI lineage: Bacteria > Pseudomonadati > Gemmatimonadota > Gemmatimonadota bacterium. The sequence goes on along the minus strand of JAPOXY010000240.1, from coordinate 31,698 downwards.
AACCATGATCGCCGAGCAGTTCGCCGTGGTCGCTCATAAAAACCACGAGCGTATTATCGCGCATATTCTGATCTTCGAGAACGCCGATCAGACGACCAACCTGCGCATCAATATGGGTGATCAGGGCGTAATAGTACGCCATCATCTCGCGGAATTGCCGATCTGTTACCGTGTCGGGCATGCGAAATTTTACGCGAGTCTGAAAATGCGGTTTACCCTCAAGTGGGTCTCGCAGAGAATCCGGCAGAGGCATTTGATCTACCGGATAGTGTTCGAGCAATTCTGGCGGAATAACGATGAGGGGATGCGGGTCCTTAACACTCAAAAAAAGAAAAAACGGGTCATCCTCTTGCTGGCGCAAAAAATCAATCGCGCGGTCAACCGTCCAGGTCGTACGCTGCTGTCGCGGATCTGTAAGTGTCGTAAATGCCAGTATATTTCCGTACTGGGTGACGGCCGCCTCATCGCTGTAAATATTGGGTATTCCCCCGCGTTCAAAATAATCGAAAAGGGGATCTGTATATTCGTCGCCCAGATATCGATAAGTCTGCCAAAAATCCTCAAACCCGTGCTGTGGCGCATGGTCATCGCCCAGATGCCAGGGACCGACCATGCCACAGCGATATCCCGCGCGTTTCAAAACATCGCCCATTGTAACGCGGTCATGCGGCAGATAACTCCCCCAGTCTTTTCCTCGTTTTGGCCCGTAATTTCGCAATTGCAGATGAGCATGGGGATAGCATCCGGTCAACCAACTCGCCCGAGCAGGCGAACAAACAGGAGAAGCGCAATAGGCATTTTCAAAGCACACGCCACCCTCGGATAGACGATCCAGATGGGGCGTATGAACAACAGAACTACCCGCAAAACCAGCCGCATCCCAGCGCATCTGGTCGCACATCACAAGCACAATATTGGGACGCGACTTTGCCATTATAATGCCTTTCATTACTCACAGCAGAAAAATTTCAGTGATCCGAATAAAGCAAGCATTAGAGAAAGAACAGGCGCAATTTACAGAGCCAAATCAAATGCGTCAAGCAATCGGTCAATAGGGACTACATTTTATACTTGTTTTTTCCAGCAATTTGAGCTTTTCATGAATAAACCGCCACATTCATGCCTGCATATTGGCAGGTAAACAGGTATATTGAGGTCAAGGAGGCTGACATGGACCGGGAAACCATGACAAACGAAGAGAATTACGCCTTTGATTTAACGGGTTATTTGCATGTGCCAGGAGTCCTGACCCGCCCCGAAGTCGTGCGGTTAAACGACGCGATTAATCGGGCCGGATCGCCCGAGGGCATGCTCGGCTGGGAAGGCGATTTGCGCGAACCATTCCGCGATTTATTGATCCATCCCCAACTCGTGTGGTATCTGAATCAAATTGTAGGATACGGTTTCAGGCTCGACCGCACACCCGAAATACTGTGCGACGAAACTTGTGACACCTCTGCCCCCCTGATGGGTGGCAATGAGCCGCGAGATCCCGCACTGGCATATTATCACCAGAACGATCGAAGATTTTGCGAAGGCGTGCGCGTAATCTGGGCACTCTCTGATG
>JAPOXY010000240.1:0-29813 GCA_026706845.1 Gemmatimonadota bacterium | reverse complement strand
TCTATCGCCCCGGATATCGCAATACAACGCCGCCACCGACTTTGAAAACAGATGGTGAGACAATTGCATTGGACGAATCTCGCGAGATTTTTCATCCGTCTTTCCTGATTAAAAATCCAAATTCGGGCATTGACGAAAAAGAGTTTTACTTTTGGGATTTGAACGGATACCTGGTGCTGCGCGGGGTCATGGATGAAGAATGGCTGGCACAGGCCAATGCCACCATTGACAAATTTGAGGATCGAATCGTCGTTGGCGAAGAACTCGCACAAGGATCAAAAACCCTTGCAGGCACGGGCAGACCCCTGTTGGGTGGACTGACTCAGTTGCCCAGTCCCCATTGCGATCCTTTTCGACGAATGCTCGCCCACCCGATCGTTGAACATCGGCTGAACTGGATGGGTGCCAGTGGCGGTCGCACGGGCGGAGGAACGGCATTTTGTGCGGTCAAAGGCACATCGGGCCATTCCCAGCATGGCTCCAATGAGCCGCTCAATCCCACCCGGGGATACTTTTATCAAAATGGACGCAGTTATTGCGAAGCCGTAACCGTAACCTGGCAATTGCGCGATGTAACCGAAGCCGATGGTGGATTTGCATGCGTGCCGGGATCGCACAAAGCGTATTATTCACTCCCCCCGGGCGTGCGCACCTGCGATGATCACATGGGATTGGTCAAACACGTAGAGATGAAAGCGGGCGATGTGCTCTTCTTCATGGATGGCGGCACCACACATGGCACATTGGCGTGGAAAAGCGACATATCGCGACGGGGGATTTTGCACAAATATTCATCGCGCAACTTCAATCGCAGCGGCGGAGAATTGACCCACCCGGAAAAACGGTGGGGCGATCTCGTCTCGGGCATGAGCGATGAACAGATGGCAGTCATGCGCGGCCCCGACCGCGATGTGTTTAGAAAGAACGTGCCCAGATTGGAAATTACCAACGGTTCAGTCGTCGCGTCTTACGAGAGAGGCAGTGCATTGTACAGCCAGGACGCACCCAAAGGTCCAGTCGCAAAAAAATAATGCAAAGCGTCACAACACAGCTTAATCATGAATAAACCGCCACATTCATGCCTGCATACCGGCAGGCAAACAGGTAAATCGAGGTCAAGGAGGCTACCATGGACCGGGAAACGATGACAAACGAAGAGAATTACGCCTTTGATTTAACGGGTTATTTGCATATACCGGGAGTCCTGACCCGTCCTGAAGTCGCGCGGTTAAATGACGCGATTAATCGGGCAGGGTCGCTCGAAGGCATGCTCGGCTGGGAAGGCGATTTGCGCGAACCATTCCGCGATTTGCTGATCCATCCCCAACTCGTGTGGTATCTGAATCAAATTGTAGGACACGGTTTCAGGCTCGACCGTGCACCCGAAATACTGTGCGACGAAACCTGTGACACCTCGGCTCCGCTGGAGGGCGGCAATGAGCCGCGAGACCCCGCACTGGCATATTATCATCAGAACGATCGAAGATTTTGCGAAGGCGTGCGCGTAATCTGGGCACTCTCTGATGTCAAAGCCGGAGAAGGCGGATTTGTATTTGTACCGTGTACCCACAAATCAAACGTGGAAACACCAGAGGATATATTGACTGGCGTAGATGACTCGGATTATCTTTTTCAACCCGAACTAAAAGCGGGCGATCTGCTCATCGTCGGTCTGAGCGTCGTACAGGGCATGCGTCCGTGGCAAGGCGAGGGACTCCAGCGCTTACTATCCTACGAATACGTAGGCCGCGGTGTGATCCGTTCTGCGGGACCTGGCCAGGAATCGGAAAAAATGCCAGTATCCGACTTGATGGCAGAACTAACACTTGAACAGCGCGCATCACTCTATCGCCCCGGATATCGCAATACAACGCCGCCACCGACTTTGAAAACAGATGGGGAGACAATTGCATTGGACGAATCCCGCCAGATTTTCCACCCATCTTTCCTGATGAAAAATCCAAACTCGGGCATTGACGAAAAGGAATTTTACTTTTGGGATTTGAACGGGTACCTGGTGCTACGCGGAATCATGGATGAAGAATGGCTGGCACAGGCCAATGCCGCCATTGACAAATTTGAGGATCGAATCGTCGTTGGAGAAGAACTCGCACGCGGATCAAAAAGCCTCGCGGGCACGGGCAGACCCCTTTTGGGTGGACTGACTCAGTTGCCCAGTCCCCATTGTGACCCATTCCGACGAATGCTCGCCCACCCGGCCGTTGAACATCGGTTGAACTGGATGGGTGCCAGTGGCGGTCGCACGGGCGGAGGAACGGCATTTTGCGCAGTCAAAGGCACATCGGGACATTCCCTGCACGACTCCAATGAGCCGCTCAATCCTGGGCGCGGATATATCTATCAAAATGGGCGAAGCTATTGCGAAGCCGTAACCGTAACCTGGCAATTGCGCGATGTAACCGAAGCCGATGGTGGATTTGCATGCGTGCCGGGATCGCACAAAGCGTATTATTCACTCCCCCCGGGCGTGCGCACCTGCGATGATCACATGGGATTGGTCAAACACGTAGAGATGAAAGCGGGCGATGTGCTCTTCTTCATGGATGGCGGCACCACACATGGCACATTGGCGTGGAAAAGCGACATATCGCGACGGGGGATTTTGCACAAATATTCATCGCGCAACTTCAATCGCAGCGGCGGAGAATTGACCCACCCGGAAAAACGGTGGGGCGATCTCGTCTCGGGCATGAGCGATGAACAGATGGCAATCATGCGCGGACCCGACCGCGATGTATTCGAAAAAAACGTACCCAGATTGGAAATTGCCGCCGGTTCAGTCGTCGCGTCTTACGAGCGAGGCAGTACATTGTACAGCAAGGAAGCGCCTACAGGTCCAGTGGTAAAAAAATAATAAAGAGTGCCTGATAATAGGCGTGCCCCTTGACAGTTCTGGCCATGCAGTCTATTTTTGAACAAAAGAATACCTGGAGGATATAAATGGGCATTAATGTGGGTTTTGTGGGTGCTGGAGGGCGTGCGCGGTCTCATATGCGCGCGTTAGCCAATATAGAAGATGTCGAGATCGTTGCAATTTGTGACATAAAAGAAGAAACGGCACAAAGCGCGACTTCGGAATTTGGTGGTACGGCTTATACCGACTATCGCGTGATGCTGGACAGTGAAAATTTGACTGCGATGTATGTCGTCGTGCCGACATTTGCACATTATGATGCGGAGATTTTGGCGGCGCAACAAGGCGTACACATGTTGTTGGAAAAGCCCGTGGTGCCGTCAATGGAAAAGGGATTGGAAATTTTAGAAGCCGTTCAAAAATCCGGCGTACTGACCTCTGTGGGCTATCAACAGCGATATACAGGCTGGGCAAAACAGGGGCGTGAATTTTTGAAAGATAAGACCGTCGCCATGGCCCTGGCCTATCGCTGGGGCGGTTTGCCGGGCACGCCGTGGTGGCGCGTGATGGCGCAGTCGGGCGGACAAATTGTCGAACAGACCACGCATCAGATCGACTTATTGCGTTATCTCGTAGGCGATGTTGCAGAAGTACACGCGTATTACGCCACCCGCGCATTGAACGATGTCGAAAATCTCGATATCCCCGATGTATATGCTCTATCGCTCCAATTTGAAAATGGTGCTGTGGGCACGCTGAGTTCCACATGCGTTCTCCGCAATGGCGGTGGCTCAAATGGCATTGATATAATCATGCGCGATATGCGAGCGACCGTCGATGGAAATGGTGTAACCGTATTTCCGGGCGGTGCGACTGAGGTCGGCGAAATGCTCGAATCGGAAGATATTGACGAAGTATTCATGGCTGCAATTCGTTCGGGAGATGGATCGGGAATTTTATCTGACTTTGAAGACGGTTTGCGCAGCCTCGATATTTCGCTCGCAGCAAACAAATCTGCTGAAACGGGCCAACCCGAACGAACTTATTTTTCGCAAAATCGTTGAAGAAAGCAGTCAGGCCAGTTCCCCTCCCACGCGGAGCCATATCACAACCCAGTAATTCACAAGGGAAGGACTATGTTCAAAAGAAACATCAAAAAGAAGCGAAAACGAAGCATGCTGCGAGAATTGGGAATCGCCATATTTTTAGCCATTTTGATTCGGGGAACGCTGGTACAAGCGTATCATATCCCTTCGGGATCGATGGAAAATACACTATTAGAAGGCGATTACGTACTGGGTGATAAACTGACCTTCGGCACGCAAATACCCGACCGCGTGCCCATACTGAATACCAAATTGCCCTCATTTCGCGTACCGGGATTTTCAACCCCTCAACCGGGGGATCTGGTGATTTTTGAATTCCCCCGAGATGAATCGCGCGATTTTATCAAGCGGTGTATTGCGGTTGAAGGGCAAACAGTGGAAATCAAAAACAAAATTGTATATGTAGATGGAAAGCGATTTGAAAATCCAGAAGGTGTTAAGCACGAAGACCCCAGAGTAGAACACAAACAGCACAGCCCGCGTGACAACTACGGACCTCGCACAGTGCCACCAGGACACATTTTTGTAATGGGAGATAATCGCGACAGCAGTTACGACAGCCGGTTTTGGGGGATGGTGTCCTTGGAAAAAGTAAAGGCACACCCCTTATTTATTTATTATTCCTGGGATAGCCAAAAGCCACTGTGGAATATTTTTCAAAAAATCCGTTGGAGCAGGCTGGGCCTGGTAGAGTAACCGTATAAAATGGTATTTAAAGGCCCGATGAAATATCGGGCCTTTTTTTACAGGTAAAATTCAGAAAACAGAAAGCAACCACAGATGGACACAAATGGACACAAATGGGATTGTGAAAGATCACCCTTTGTTTTCTGTCTCCTATTAGCTGTCTTTTGTCTCATCGGGCAAAGTAGAGCGGCAGAAGTCGTATTGCTTTATACAGGAGACACACAGAGCTTCCTGGAAGTGTGTGGCTGCGCGGATAACCAACTCGGCGGCATTGCACGGCGTGCAACAATGGTAAATGACATAAAGCTATCGTACCCCAATGCCCTGTTATTAGATGCTGGCGGTCTATTTGCTGGCGATACCGTATTGGACCAATTGCGTTGCAAAATACATTTGAAAGCCATGAAAGCCATCCATTACGACGCGGCCAATGTCGGTGTGGGAGAATTGCGGTTTGGACAAGTGTTCTTTGAAACCATGCGCGATTCGATCGGCGTTCCATTTGTAAGTGCAAACTTAAAGATAAATGGCGTACAAATGGGTGCGCCCGTGCAAATTCTGGACGCGGGCGATGTGCGAGTAGGTGTCATAGGTGTGGCGGGTGAACGGGAGATTGAAGTACACGGTATGGCAATGGGGACGGGTGCCTCGCATATAAATATGCCCGATGGCATAGATGTCCGGCTCGAAGGCATCCAGGAAGCAGTTGCATCTGTGCGTCAAAAGACCGATCTCATAGTTATATTGAGCGATTTGGAGCGAGAGGCAGAACGCGACCTCGTAAAAAATATTGCCGATATAGATGTCGTGATCAGCACGCGATCAACCGAGGCAACCCATCGAATCGGCAATACCCTGTTGCTGGGCACCCACCCCCAGGGCAAAGCAATTGGTCAGGCGACCTTAAACGTAGAAAATGGACGGGTGAAAACAGAACAAATCACCTCTGTATTGCTCTCAGAATCCATTGGCGAAGACCGCACAGTGAAGCGACTCGTGGATGAATTCTACAATCTGGTTCAAAAAAATTCTGCACTGCAGCAGACGGCACGACCGAGATTTGCAGGATTTGCACTGGAAGAACAGGTGCGTCAGGGCACCAATAGATATGTCGGGGTAGAAACGTGTAAAGGTTGCCATGCTGCCGAGGTTGCAGACTGGGAACAGTCACATCATGCAAATGCATTTAATCGCTTGTTGCAAAAACAAAAACACTATCAGCCCGACTGCGTAACGTGTCATACAACGGGATTTGGATATCCCACGGGATTCCAAATTGGCAAAGATGCCAAACGACTTACAAATGTGCAATGCGAAGTGTGCCACGGACCTGGTGAACAACACGCTCGGCGTCCAGAAATCCGCAATATCCGTCGCACACCATCTCCCGATTTGTGCCAGCGCTGTCACGATGCAAACCAGACGCCGGACTTTGACACCCGATTTGCCGATATGCTGGCGGAAGTAAATCACAAGGGACACGGGTCCTCTCACGCAATAACCAAATTGGATACAGGGCATGGTGAAACAGAACAGAGCCAAAATGGTCGCCCTCTCGTCGAGCTATTTGTGATGGCAGATTGTCCCTATGGCATACACGCAGAACAAACCCTTGCCCCTCTGTTTCGCAAGTTAGGGGATCAAATCGACTTTCATCTGTATTTTATCGCAGATGAAGCAAATACTACAAAGAATGTCGCATCGCCCCCTCCTGCCGCACGCCCGACACAGACAACACAGCCTGGATGCCAGGCGACAACCTCGACGGGATCGGGCCGCTTCCGCAGTTTGCACGGCGATAGAGAAATAGCCGAAGGCATACGGCAAACCGTTGTGATGTCGCTATATCCCGATCGGTTCTGGGATTACATTTTGTGGCGCAATAAATCGGGCATAGCAACCGATTGGCGCATTTGTGCAACACAGGTGAACATGGACGCAGACAAAATCGCCGAGCTGTCCGAAAGCGATGCGGGTGAAGCGTTATTTGCCGAAAATATTCGCCGGGCCAATCTGCTGGGGATCAACGCATCGCCCACATTGCGCGTAAATGGGCGCGATGTCAAAACATCTTCTCATGAGGTGGCGCAGTTCATCTGTCGCAATGATAAAAATTTGCCCTTTTGCGCCGATGTTCCCGAGTGCCTCAGCGATCGGGATTGTGTACACTCGGACAAAGTTGGCCTGTGCTTAAACGGTGGGACGCCCCAGGCGCGATGCGAAGTGCGCGACCCCATTCCCTTTCAAACGACCATTCTCAACGACGCGACCTGTGCAGTGTGTGATACGTATTCGTTTATTCGATCCACACTATCGCTCTTTCCCGGTGCTGAGTTCCAAACTGTAGATGTAAACAGCGAGATAGGACAGAACCTGATGGCGCGTTATAGGCTGGACCGGGTGCCGGCTTATGTGCTGAACAGTGAATTTGAGAAAACAGCCCATTTTAATCGGTTTGCACACCTGATGCAGCGCGTTGGCGATCATTTTGTTCCAACCGTATTATTGACACCCATTGCGCGGGTTTTTCAAGGCCAGAATATAGATGGTATGGACCTGTTTATGGATGTTAATGTGTCTCCGGCATTACAAATAGCAGAACGACTCTTGCAATGGGGCAAAAAAGTCCAGGCCTCCGAGCGTTTGCGCCTGCATTTTGTAGGCAATGACAAACAAAACGCGCTATTCCGACAGGCACAAAAGGTCGCACCCGAGCGAATGATCGACCTCCTTTTGTGCCACAAGCAGAAGGCATCTTCCGACACATCTTCTGTGGAAAACTGCTTAAAACAGATGGGCATTGACGTCAGCGGAAAAGACAACAGAGCAGAAATACACGCCACTGCTCGAGCACTCGGCGTGATACCGACAAGGTCGCCGACTGTGGTAATCGATGGGCGTTTTGTAGTACAGGCCGAAGGTCTGAAGCAGATAGAAGCGATATTTTATCGCCTGCATCCGAAATTACTCCAACGCGACAGGAACACAGCCCAGCGGTCTGGCGTCAAATAATCAGTACCTGCCTGCTTTCGCGATTGATCGAAAAGGAGATCGATATGATATACGCCCGAATATTTTGCGCTTTGCTGTGTAGCCTGTTGACAGCTTCTGGGTGTAAGCCAATCCCCACAGAGCCTGAACCCACTTTAGACGGGCTCGTTTATACCAACAACTCCTGGGGATTTCGAGTCAGTCGTCCCAACGAACAGTGGGGTATCGATGTAGCAACCATTACATCACAAAGAGACATCAATGGTTTACCACCCGTGACCGTGCGCATTCTCAGTCCTGGGCTTACGGGTGAGGGTGGCTTTCGTCCACAAATGCGCCTGGAGCCACAAGCACTACGAGCCGAATTCAACACAATGACACTGGATCAACTCGTTCAGGCGTTTGAAGACCGGTTTCTGGTACCAGCATTTGATCAATATCGCGTTATCGGCGAAAAACATCGCATCCAACTCAAGGTGGGCGAGGCGATTCAATGGCAATTTCGCTATTCTCAACTGGAGAACTCCAACCGAAGATATCCCGGCACCCGATTTCTCGTAGCCATAGCCATCCACAATGGGGTAGGGTATTACATGATCGGCAATGGCAGCCGGGATGCTGGCTATCCGCTAACCGAATATGAACAAATTGTGGCGAGTTTGGAATTTCATTGACTTTTGCCCAGATCTTAAAGCCTATCGCTTCAAAAAACAAAAGCCCTGTGAAAATAGGGCTTTTTTTATCTTATGGCGATGCGGCATCAGTTGGAGATTTGAGATGCTTTTCTAAAAACTGAACGGACATTTCAACCAGCGATGCCTGGTCATCTGCATTGCCAAAGCCGTGACCCGCATTGACGACCTTGTAAAGCGTGACATTCAATCCCGATTTTTGCATCGCGGCATAGAGCAACTCGCTCTGATTATAGGGAACTGCCCGATCTTTTTCCCCGTGCAGGATGAGCATGGGCGGATCGTTCTTGCTGACATAAGTAATGGGATTGGCCGCAGCGACTTTCTCCTTATTTTCCTGGATAGGACCACCAATTAATTCAGACTCAGGCGAATCGGCTGCGTCGTGATCAATTCGACCCTCAAAATCATTCATACGCAAAAAATCTGTAGGCCCAAACCAGTTGCATACCACCTGCACCCGACTCGAATATTGGCTGTGATCATCCGTCTCAAATACATTTTCATCGTGCGTTAACCCCATCATCGCCACGAGATGCCCCCCGGCAGATGAACCCCATGCGCCGATGCGGTCGGGATCGAGATTGTATTTTTTTGCATTTGCTCTCACCCACCGCACGGCTGTTTTGCAGTCTTCAATTTGCGCGGGAAAAAGGGCTTCGCCACTGAGTCGATATTCCACATCAACGACGGCAAATCCGCGTGTGGTCATATTGCGCGCCCGCCCGCCATTGCCTTTGCCCCCCCCACGCCACGCCCCCCCGTGAACCCATATCACCACGGGCACAGGGGATGATGTATCGGGCGGAAGATAGAGATCGAGGGGGAGTTCTCTTTCCCCAACCCGTCCGTAGATCAAGTCTCGGTGGACAGTTACACCTTCTGGAATCCGCACGGCATTCCTCCATTGATTATCGCGAAAAAGAATATCTTCTTCGAGTGTGACAAAGCCATCTTTATCTATGTCAATTTGTTCAAATATACGGCGCCGTTGTTCGGGAAATTCCTCCCGCGACAATTTGCCGTCTTTATTTTTGTCATTGCGCGCAAAATATCGCTCCGCCGCTCTCTGGAAGCGGTTTTCAGCTTGCTCCTGAGCAAAAAGAGGGGATGTGAACAACAGGATGACAGCGAGAATTTTCCAACAGGTCATAGCAGAGCCTCCTTGTATGCCAGATGGTGGTTGCCTTTTGTCATTATTAATATATGCAAGAGCATAGCTTCTCAAAAGCCATTTAGACCGCGCTATTGGCAATAGATTTTTTATGGCATGTCGCATCTGGTCTGCATATATTGGGCAGCGATGAAAATGGCAAAAACACCAACAGTGAAAGGAAATAGTCATGCTGAGAATTGCTATCCTGGCACCGCCACAAGCCAGTCAGAGGTGGACACTCATGAAACAATGTGGAGTCGAAGGCGCAGTTGGAGGCATAACACTGCACCCAAAACCGGACGCAGAGCCAGAAGAACAGCCCTGGAGTTACACATTGCTGGCAAAAGCAAAAGCCGCTTACGAAGCGGCCGGAATACCCCTTGAAGTCATTGAATCGCGGCCACCTATGGAAAAGATCAAACTGGGATTGCCCGGACGAGACGAAGAAATTGAAGTGGTATGTGAACTACTTCGGAACATGGGCAAACTCGAAATCCCCGTGTGGTGTTATGCGTGGATGCCCATACTGGGAGTCATGCGTACATCCCGATCCATTTCCTCGCGGGGCGGCGCGCATGTAAGCGGATTTGATCTCAATGCCCTGGCATCGCAAGGCGATCCCGCCGAGCGCCCCATACGCAATATTGACGGCGTATCAATAGCCGAACAAGAGATCTCCCAGGGAACCGTGACAGAGGAACAACAGTGGGCCAACCTGAAGTATTTTCTCGAGCGCATTGTACCCGTAGCCGAAGAAGCCAACGTCAAACTGGCCCTGCACCCCGACGACCCACCGCTGTCGCCCATCCGCGGCATTGCGCGCATTATGAGCAGCGTTGAAAACTACCAGAAACTCGTTGACCTCGTACCGAGTCCGATGAATGGCATTGGGCTTTGCCAGGGCAATTTTACACTGATGACAGACGATTTGCCCTCGGTCATCCGGCACTTTGGCGAACAAAAAAAAATCCACTTCTTACATATCCGCGATGTCGTCGGCCAACCCGATAAATTTGAAGAAACATTTCACGACGATGGCAAAACGGACCTCGTCGAATGTTTGCGCGCGTATCGAGACATTGGATTTGACGGCGTGTGCCGCCCAGACCACTATCCCAAAATGGGAGACGATCAATTTGGCGACGAACAAGGCATCGCGCGACTATTTGCCGTCGGATATTTGAAGGGCATACGAGAAGCGGTTTATGCAGAATGAGATATCCAAACTAACGCGAAATCAGGAGCACTATTTCTATGGCAGAAAAAAATATTCAAATTCGATTGGCAGCGCGTCCAGTCGGATATCCCAAAACATCCGATTTCTCAATTGGAGAATCGCCCATTCCCGAACCCGGCGAAGGGGAACTGCTCTTAAAAACGCAGTACCTCTCCGTTGATCCCTACATGCGCGGGCGCATCAATGAACGGAAATCCTACGCGCCAAATGTAGAAATTGGTGCGGTTATGATTGGACGGAGTGTAAGCGAAGTAATCGCATCCAACCATTCTGAGTTTCAGCCCGGGGACATTGTCTGGGCAGATCACGGATGGCAGGCTTACGCGGTTTCTTCAGCAAAGGGTCTCCGAAAAATAGATCCCTCACTGGGACCCGTTTCAACCGCACTCGGCATTCTCGGCATGCCGGGATTGACAGCCTATTTTGGCTTACTGGAAGTCGGTAAACCCAAAGCCGGCGAGACCGTCGTGGTTTCGGCAGCCGCCGGTGCCGTGGGATCGCTGGTCGGGCAAATTGCAAAAATCAAAGGATGCCGCGCCATTGGCATAGCCGGCAGCGATAAAAAAGTGAACTATGCCATTGACGGCCTGGGTTTTGATGGTGCATTCAATTACAAAACTACAGCGGATTACCGCGCCGAATTGCAACGCTTATGTCCCAATGGCGTCGATGTGTACTTTGACAACGTGGGCGGCACCATTACCGATGCAGTTTTTTCCCTCATGAACATGTGGGGCCGAATTTCCGTTTGCGGCCAAATTTCGCAATACAACCTCATCGAACCGGAAATGGGGGCCCGGATGATGGGCGGGTTTATTGGCAAGCGGTTGCACATGCAGGGATTCCTGGTGGGCGATTTCGCAGATCAACACGCCGAGGGATTACAGCAGATGTCGGTCTGGCTAAAGGAAGGCTGGCTCAATTACCGGGAAGATATCGTCGAGGGATTGGAAAACGCGCCACAGGCATTCATCGGCATGCTGCGAGGTGATAATATTGGCAAACGACTGGTGAAATGTAATGGGAGTTGATATGGCACAAAATGTATCACAGATGAGCAGGGCTACCACGGGGCCAAAGCCCAATCTGCTATTCATCTTAACAGACCAACATCGCCAGGATGGCGTGGGATGTTATGGAAAAAAGGGCATTATAACACCCAATCTGGATTGGTTGGCATCGGACGGAATGCGATTTGACAGAGCTTATGCCGCACAACCCGTCTGCGGGCCAAATCGCGGCACAATTTTCTCGGGCCTTTATCCGCACAATCACGGCGTGCTCGAAAACACATGGGATATAGATCCAGAAATACCGCTTTTTCCCGATTTCCTCAAAGCTGTGGGATATCGGTGTGCCTACTTTGGCAAATGGCATCTGGGAGATCCATCGAGAGACGCCTGGGAGACAATGCCCACATATCCCCGCGACGGCCGAGGACAAGGGCATTACTACACAATCGACGGCAAAAAAGTGTATCAAACGGATGTGCTGGCACAAGCCGCCATTGATTTTATTCGCAAAGAGGACACACGTCCATTCTGTGCTTATGTATCCTATTATCCTCCCCATCCGCCTTATTCTGTCCCCGAAAAATACGAAGCACTTTATCAAAAACTCTACCCCGAGGACGAAAAACGACGCAAATACTACGCGATGTGTACAGCGATTGACGATGCAGTTGGCGACCTGTTGAAAACACTCGATGACAAAGGAATAGCAGAAAATACCCTCGTCGTCTTTACCTCCGAACACGGTCACCTCTTTGACCACCGGTGGAATGACCACAGCAAACGCCTCTGTTATGATACTGTCGCGCGCATCCCCCTGCTCATGCGATTCCCTTCGGCAATTGCCAGCGGTGGAATCGGCGAAACCCTCACCAGTTCGGTCGATTTGATACCGACGATCCTCGGCCTCCTGGGATATGCAGTCTCCGAGGGCCTCGATGGTATAGACCTCAGCGATTCAATCCGACAAGGTGGCAAAACAGGACGCGAGGCACTTGTCATAGTAAATACGCCATTTATCGATAAAAAAGGCGAAGGCCCCAATCAGCCCGAACTCGATAAAGGAGAAGAGCGGTGTGTGGTTTCAGGCGATTGGAAACTGATTTTGTCAACCGTGCGAAAACCCGAATTGTATCACTTGCCCAGCGACCCGGGTGAACGTCAAAATCGCTGGCAAGAAATGGCAAGCTCTGAAACCGTTGCAAATTTAAAAACCCACCTGCAAGCCTGGGCAAATAAAACAAGAGATAAACTCGCACCAGGCTTATTAAGAAAAATATGAATAATTAATAGGAGCAGATTTTATGGAATATATCAATTTTGGTTCAGCAGGTGTGAAAGTAAGTCGGCTGGCACTGGGTCTGGGATTTCGCGGACAGGCAGACGAGGCGGAAGGACAAAGGGTTATTGAGAGAGCAATAGACCTGGGCATAAACCTGATCGACTGCGCCAATACCTATGGTCCCGGAGATGATCGCACGCATATCGGACGTTCAGAGGTCGTGTTGGGCAAAGCCCTGAAGGGCAAGCGCGAAGATGTGGTAATCACCTCGAAAGTATTTAGCCGCATCGGCACGGGACCAAATGATCAGGGTCTATCCCGCTATCACATCATGCGGGAAGTAGAGCGTTCCCTGAACCGACTGGACATCGATTGTATCGACGTGTATCTCGTACATAACTTCGATGAATCGACACCGATTGAAGAAACCGCACGCGCATTGGACGACCTGGTACATCAGGGCAAAGTGCGCTATATCGGGTGTTGCAACCATTCGGCATGGCAAGCGTGTAAAGCCCTCTGGATTCAACACACATTGAACCTGGTGCCTTATATGTGCATGCAAAATCCATACAACTTGTTACACCGCGCATTGGAGCGAGAAATTTTTCCCTTTGTGCGAAGCGAGGGTCTGGGAGTAATGGTTTACAGTCCATTAGCCGTGGGACTATTGAGCGGGTTTTACAAACCCGACGCACCACCTCCAGGAGGTTCGCTGTGGGCAAAACGCCGAATGGACCAATACGAAACCATGATGGCGGGCGCAGAGGGAAAAGTGTTAACAACCCTGTTTGATATAGCAGATGAACTGGACAAAACGCCGGGACAAGTCGCACTGGCATGGGTCCTGTCGCATCCCGAAGTAACTGTGGCAATTACAGGTGGCGACACCATCGCGCATTTAGAGGACAATATCGGGGGCGTGGGATGGGTTCTGGATGCCGCATTGCGAGATAAATTGGACGCCGTTTCCGTAAATCTCGAATCTGGACGATAGGTTTGTATTGGGAATGATCATAATAAGAACATTCTGGCTGCATCTGCTATTGGCAGTTATCGCGCTGGCATTGTGGGATACGCCCGTGATAAAACCCTTTCGCGTATTTGTGGTGTGGATACACGAAATGGGCCATGCGAGTATGGCAATTGCAACAGGTGGTGAAGTAGAAGAACTGCGCGTGCGGTGGAATGAGTCGGGGCATGTGATCAGCCGAGGGGGAATATTTCCACTCATCAGTTCAGCGGGATATGTGGGATCGTCCATTCTCGGTGCATTGCTGATTTACACGGGCCGATGGCTGGGCACGCAAAGAATATTGCTCGGATTGATCGGTGTTTTGCAAATTGGAATGGCTGTACTGTACACGCCATTTGGGACACTCGATTTCTGGTTTGGCGCGACCTGCGGTCTCGTACTGATTCTTGTAACGATTCGATTTGGTCGCTTATCCCATCTCCTGGCAACATGGACGGGTATTGTCCTGTGTTTGTACAGTTTGTACGATTTTCGCACGGATTTGTGGATGCAGACAGAACACACCGATGCTGGAATATTGGCACGGTATTTCGGCATAGAGATATTGGCATATCCGATTGCATTTGTTTGGGCAGCCATTTCGATTTATGTCATGTACAGGGCGATGCGGGGATTAATCCGCCACAAGATACAAAATGGCGATGCGGCATCGTCTGACCAGACCGCGGAGTATTATTCACAAGATTAATTAACACAAGGAGAAACGCGATGAGCGAGCAAATTCTGCTGGCGAAATTGACGCGACGCGAATTTCGGGAAGCACTGGAGCGCGGAGAATTTCAAACCGCGATTATTCCGGTGGGAAGCAACGAGCAGCATTTAGAGCACCTGGCAATGGAGCACGACACCGCTTCGTCAACCCATGTCGCGGTGGAGGCTGCCAAACGATTGTACCCCCAGGTAATTGTCAATGTACCGATGGCCGTGGGCATCTCCGAACACCACATGGTACACAAAGGAACCGTGACAGCCAAACCCGGGTCGTGGCTGGCCGTGTTATTCGACGCAGTCGAAAGCCTGGTGCGCCATGGCGTAAAAAATGTCATTGTGCTAAATGGTCACGGCGGCAATGTAGCTCCCTTGCGGGGCATATTTGGTCAATGGCGATTGTTTTTCAAGATCGACCGCCCCGACGTAAATCTGCAATGGACTTCTTACTGGGATCTCATGTCAAAAGATGTGGCCGAACAAAATTTAAAAACAAAACGCTATCCGGGACACGCACAGGAATTTGAAACGGCATTTGCGCTGGCACTGTGGCCCGAAAACGTGCGCCACGATGCAATGCAGGATCAAGTAGATAAGGAACCTCTGGAAGCCACCGCAGAAGCCGGTGCAGCGCTCGTGGAAGATGCAATAACACAGGTAGCGGCATTTACGCAGGCATTTATCGACGGCGAGCATCGCGGAGAAAATGTCGAACATCATCCATAATGCAATCGTCACACGCTGTTGTATTCATTGCACTGGCCACGGCATTTTCTCTATTGGGCGACCAGATGCTGTACTCAGTGCTGCCAACACATTATGCTAAAATTGGACTGATACCTTATCAGGTTGGCATCATTCTCTCGGTAAATCGCTGGGTGCGCCTGATAACAAACACCCTGGCTGAAAAATTGTGCCAGCGCTATAATCTGACGGCTTTGATGACAGGCTCCCTGATTCTCGGAGCCGTATTGACGGCCGTTTACGGCGTTGTCACCTCTTTTTCCATCTTGCTTATCGCGCGCATGCTCTGGGGATTATCCTGGTCATTTATACGTCAGATTGGCTTGATGACCGTGGTAGATACCACGCCGCCAGCAATGATCGGCCAGAGAATGGGATTTTACAACGGCGTATCGCGCCTTGGGTCGTTGGCGGGCAATTTTTTAGGCGGGCTGGCTCACGACATCATTGGATTTACACTCACACTCTTTTTATTCGCCATCATCTCATTGATAGGAACACCCCTGGGATGGTTGGGCCGGCGCGCCGTTTTACATGAAAACAGAGATAAAGAAAGTGTTGAGGACTCGGGCTGGGTCCCCAAATTGTTGATTTGCGGATTTGTGATCGGGTGCGTTGGGCCGGGCATTTTAATGTCCACCCTGGGAGTAGTCCTCGTCGAAACCGTGGGCACATCTCTGAACCTGTTGGGTATGGTCATCGGCGTAGCCACATTAAACGGCCTGTTGCTATCTTCACGATGGATTGCCGACGCGCTCGGTGGTCCTTTTCTGGGCCATATCAGCGATCGGCTGGGACGGCGGTGGAGTGCAACCATTTATTTTGGCATCGGGATGTTAGCTCTGTTCTCGGCATCAATCACATCCAATACGGGATTGTTGATCTTGTGCGTGGTGATGTT
Source organism: Gemmatimonadota bacterium (assembly GCA_026706845.1). Classification (NCBI taxonomy): domain Bacteria; kingdom Pseudomonadati; phylum Gemmatimonadota; species Gemmatimonadota bacterium. Next base: position 13,388 of record JAPOXY010000240.1, on the reverse strand, counting down.
TTTTTTGTGCGGTGTTGGTGCAACAGTAGTCATGCACGCCGAGGCGGGAATGCGCGGTTCGCGTTCAGTTGCCGGATACGTAACAGCATCTGACTTCGGCTCCGCAACAGGCCCTATGCTCGGATGGATGACACAGCAGGTACATTTACCATCGGACTGGATTTTTCTCATTGGCGGTGGAATATATGCCATCGGCGCGCTGATAACTGTATCCCAAAAATAAGAGCGGCACCAAACCTGTGCGCCGCTCCCAGACAACCTCTCATCCGCATCCATCTGCGGATACCTTTCGCCTTTCATCCTGATCATCCTCTCATCCTGACTATCCTGATCCAAGCCCCCATAACCGCTTCCGATCATCGGACCAATCCTCCCACCCCTCAATCACGTACTTCAGCGCCTCCACATCTCGCTTGCGTCCCCCGCTCGGGAAATAATTCCACGCCATCGCACGCCTTGGACCCGCTGCCGTCTTCACACCCGTCGCATGCCAGCAACTCGGCGTCCACACCAGCGTCCATCTCGGATCCAGAATCACTTCTACCTCGCGGGGATGCGAGGCAAATAACAACTCGGGCATCTCATCGTGCTGCCCGGTCGCAAGTTCGATTTGTCGCAATTCTTCAATAACTTCCTCGCGGAGTCTAACATGTGTACCGGGCAATACGCGCAACGGCGCATTGGATGGATCGTGCCTGTCCAATGCCGTACGCATCGACACCTGCCGTACATCTGGTCCCCCATCCGCGTGCCAGTGGACCTGCTGCAGCAAACGCCCATCTGCCGAAACAATCTTCGACGCATCGCCCAACCCACACGCGCCCACATGCACATCTTCACACCCCAAAATGCGCTGTGCCATACCCACAAATTCCGGGCGCTCCACCGCCTGCAACAACGGCTCGCCCACCATAAAAAACTGGCAAGCCCCCCGGTTAAAACCCTCTGTCCACTCAGCCTTTGACCACTCCGGTTCAACCGCTCGCTGGCGTCGGTCAATCTCAAACATAGCATCATCGTCCAGCGGATTTGGAACGAAAAAAAATCCATTGCGATGAAAATGTTCGACCTGATAATCTGTCATACCCACCTCAGTCCGCCACCTTTACGACGCGCTTCCCGGTATTGCCACCCCGCATCATATCGATAAATGCCTCGGGGGCATTCTCCAACCCCTCCCAGATATCTTCCCGATATTTAATCCGCCCTTCATTGACCCAAATAGCCATCTGGTTGAGTGCTTCGGCATGCTGATCTTCAAAGTCAAAAACCAGAAAACCGCGCATCGTCAATCTTTGTGAAATAAAGTACCACATCATCCGCGGACCCTGTTCTGGAGCGGTCAAATTGTATTGCGATATTTGTCCGCAAACAGAAATGCGACCACGCACATTCATCAGGGGAAAAACCGCATCGGAAACCGCGCCACCCACATTGTCGAAGAATACATCAATACCATCGGGACACAGGCGTTGCAATTCGGCACTATAATCATCGACCTCCTTGTAATTGAAAGCGGCGTCAAAACCCAACTCGTCAACCACATGGGCGATCTTTTCATCCGACCCCGCCACACCCACAACGCGGCAGCCCACGATTTTGGCTATCTGTCCCACAATTGATCCCACAGCACCTGCAGCACCCGTCACCAGCACGGTCTCACCTTCTTTGGGCTGCCCAACTTCCAGCAATCCAAAATACGCCGTAAGCCCAGGCATGCCCAACACCCCCAAAGCCGTTGATACAGGTGCAAGGTCTGGATTGACCTTGCGCAAATTTGATCCCTTAGACACGCCATAAGCCTGCCACCCAATTTGTGCCTGGACAATATCGCCAACCTCAAAATTGGGATCATTCGACGCGATCACCTCCCCCACCGTGCCGCCCACCATCACATCGCCAATTTGCACATTTGCCGCATACGATGCCCGATCATTCATCCGCCCGCGCATATAGGGATCAACCGACATAAACAGCGTTCTCGACAACACTTCGCCTTCTCCAGGATCTGGAATAGGCGTTTCAACGAGCTTAAAATCTCCCGGCACGGGAAAACCTTCAGGACGTGCAGCAAGCGTAATCTGACGATTCATTTCTTCCTCCAATAGCAGTTTGTAATGACCCAAATATCCCCTGTATATTACAATCCATCGCCCCAAAACACAACTGGTTTGATATGGATTCGTCTGGACAAATGCCACAGACTCATATAAATTGTTGCCCCATGCCCCCTATCTACATCAGTGGAATTGGAACTTTCTCTTAAGTTAAAAATCTAAAGTACGCCTGCATACAGCACAGTTCATTAAACGGGAATCGCATGAACCTCGTCCAGATCAGATTTGGGAACACGCTAAGCGGTCAAATTTATCAGGCGCGCCAGGCGCAGCGCGAATTTCAAAAAAGACTATCTGCCCAGCCCTGCGACGTCCAGATAGAAACGCGCGCAAAAAAACCCGATGCGGACTTAAAATTGCCCTACTGGCCGAACATGATGCGCGCGAGCCTGTTGAATCTCATAATCTTCATCGCCGTTGCTTTGCTCTACCCCGAATACCATCCCACCGTACACCTGACACAATCCGTCCCCAAAATTCTCAGAGTTGATATCCCCGAAACCAGCCAACAAAAGCGTCCGCCACCGCCACCGCGCCCTCAAGTGCCCCTGGCAGTTGAAGGCGACGAGGTCCCTGAGGATGTGACAATTGAATCAACCGAGCTGGACCTCGACAAAATATTTATCCCCAATTTAGCAAGCACAGCGGGAACAGACTTGGACGAACCGCTCGACTATATGGAGATCGACTACAAACCCCATCCAAGCCGAATTGTCACGCCTGAATATCCCCCCGAAGCGCGAAAAAAACGCATTGAAGGCAAAGTCACGGTCAAAGTACTGGTTGACAAGGTAGGCAATGTAGAAGACGTCCAGTTTATTCACGGCCCAGAAATGTTCAGGAAAGCGGCATTAGACGCAGCGTGGCAATTTCGATTTCGCCCCGGCAAACACCAGGGAGAACGCCGCAAAGTCTGGATGATTATGCCCATAGAATTTTCGCTGGATTAGATCCCCCCTTCCATCCCTTCTTCTACCCAATCGCAGTACAGTCCTTCGCCACACGCCCAGAACGCGATATTTGTTTTGTACGCACAGGCATCAAACACCTCTAAGGAGAAAAAATGTCCGATTGGAAAACCCGTCCGTGGGACGGCAGTCCTGTTCCCTATCCCGATCCCGCCATTGAAATTCTGGACACGCGCTTTGAAAAATACGCCATTGGCAACGCCGCTGTCGAACGGCTCTGTACTGGCCTGCGCTGGGGCGAAGGCCCGGTTTGGTTTGGAGACGCGCGTTGTGTACTCTTCAGCGACATACCCAATAATCGCATCATGCGCTGGGACGAAAGCGACGGTAACCTCAGCGTCTATCGCCAACCTTCCAGTTATTGCAATGGCCATACCCGCGACCAGGCAGGCCGCCTGATTACCTGTGAACACGGTACGCGGCGCGTCACCCGCACCGAATACGACGGGACCATCACTGTGCTCATCGACAGCTTTGAGGGCAAACCGCTCAATGCGCCCAATGACGTCACCGCGCATTCCGATGGCAGTATATGGTTCACCGATCCAGGGTACGGCATCATGCTCGACTACGAAGGACACATTGCCGACTACGAACTGCCAACCAACGTCTATCGCCTCGACCCCACCACCGGAAAAGCCACAGTTGTTGCCGACGATTTTGTACGCCCCAATGGACTGTGTTTCTCACCCGACGAAAAAATTCTCTATATCGCCGATACCGGCTCCTCTCATGGACTGGGTGGACCTGCGCATATCCGCGCTTTTGATGTCGAAAATAACCGCCTCAAAAACAGTCGCATATTTGCCGACATGGCGCCCGGATTCGCCGATGGCATTCGCTGCGACATTGACGGCAACCTGTGGAGCAGTTCGGGCTGGGGCAATCCCGAAGATAACGGCGTCAAAATTTTCGCGCCCAATGGCGACCTCATTGGCAAAATTCACCTGCCCGAAGTGTGTTCCAACCTCTGCTTTGGCGGACAAAAGAAAAACCGCCTCTTCATGACCGGCGGCATGTGCTTGTACTCAGTGTACGTCGAAACAAAAGGCGCGCAGAGGCCGTAATCTCGAGCAAAACAAAAAGGATAACATTATGTCACAACAAACAAAAATCTGGCCCCTGAGTGTTTTGCTCGTCCTGCTGATTTTATTTTTTAATATCTGGATGTGGGACAACGACACACTAATCCTGGGATTGCCGATCAATTTGCTTTACCACATCGGCCTGTGCGTCCTGACCACACTCTCTATGCTCGCGATTGTACGCCTGGCGTGGCCTCATCATTTAGATGTGGAGGATCGGGAATGATTATTGCGGTTGTCGCAATTTATCTGGGGCTGGTTATAGTGGTCGGCACCCTGGGACATCGGCTGTTTCGCAATACCGCCGAAGATTACTTTGTCGCAAGCCGAACCATTGGCCCTGTAGTCCTGCTGATGACACTGCTGGGCACCAATCTAACGGCATTTACAATGCTCGGAGCATCCGGAGAAGCCTATCGCCTGGGGATTATCGTTTTCGGTCTTATGGGCGCAAGTTCGTCCATTCTGATTCCATTTCTCTTTTATTATCTCGGCACAAAAAGCTGGTGGTTGGGCAAACGGTTTTCTTATGTCACCCAAATCCAGATGATCCGGGATCGCTATACCTCGCCGGCATTGGGAACGCTCTTATTTGTCGTCGTGGTGTTGTTGATGCTGCCCTACATTCTGATAGGGGTCAAAGGCGGGGGCGATGCGCTCGCGGCAATCACGCGCGGTGGGTGGCCGAGTTGGGCAGGCAGCTTGCTCGTATGTGGGGTGACATTTCTGTACGTAACCTATGGTGGGATGCGAAGTACAGCCTGGGCGAATACCTTTCAAACAACGGTATTTATTCTCGTGGGCATCATCGCCTATCTCGTCATTATGGATCACTACGGCGGGATCGGTAAAGCTATGACAACGCTGCGCGATACGTACCCCGAATTTGTGATTTTTGGCAGCGGCTCTTATACCGTATTCAAAATACTCTCCTATCTCATGCTACCCATCAGTGTTGCGGCATTTCCCCATATTTACGGCCATTGGCTCTCCGCTCGAACCGCGCGGTCATTTCAAACGCCTATAGTATTCTACCCCCTGTGTATCGCCGCCGTATGGGTGCCCAGCGTCACCCTGGGAATGGTCGGTCGCATTGATTTTACGGCACCGTTGAATGGTCCCATTCTGATTGAATTAATTCTGGCACATACGGGCGGTGTGCTGGCAGGATGTCTGGCGGCAGGTGTTTTTGCGGCAATTATGTCTTCGCTCGACTCCCAAACCCTTGCCCTGGGCGCGATGTTTACCGAAGATATTGTGCGATTTTACGGTTTTGACAATCAATTGTCCGAAAAACAGCAGGTCTTGTTCGGACGTCTATTTGTTGCCGCATTCCTCGTCCTGGCCTTTGTCGCGTCGCTGTTTACAACGCGGTCAATTTTTGAACTCGGTGCCTGGTCACTCACGGGCTTCGCAGGATTGGTACCCGTATTCGTCGGCGCACTGTACTGGAAGCGCAGCACAAAGCAGGGTGCAACCGCGGCAATCCTGAGTGTAATTGGTCTATGGTTATTTTTTTATGCAGATTCCCTTAACGCAGAAGGCGCGTACAGCATTGGTGGAACCGGCTTAATCCCCGCCGGTATTATCGTCCCTGTTTCCGCGCTCATCCTCATCCTCGTATCTTTCGCCACCACACCACCTCGCGATGCAGATCGATTCTTTTAAAATTGCATAATACAGCCCGCAACACAACAGGACATTTCTTTACAGAGATGTCCTGTTTATTCCTTACTCAACAAATGGACCTTCCTCTTCGAGCCGTTTGTGAACGCGTTCAAAGTCGGGAGACTCGCCTCTGACGAGGCGTTCGCAATGGATACCCCGCAATGCGCCTTCTTCAAAGCCAGTAAGATTTGTAACATTGGGTTCTCCGCGGGTATAATACTTGCGTCCATAAGGCAGGTGGAGCACACCAATAACATCGAGTTTGGGAATATGTGCGCGTTGGGCGGCCTGCTTGAGTTTTTCCTCATCGACCTCAACACCAAGCCCTGCCCCCTCCGGCACGCGACAGAAACCCTCTGTTGGTAGCAGTTGCGACGTGGTAATATCGTCTTCGTATTGATCGTCCAGGGTGATAATATGCGCGGTTGCCGTGGGCAAGACCGCCGCCTGATGCAACGTAAAAGCCTTCATCAGAGTATTGCCCGATTGCTGGAGGAGCGTCTGAATATTGGCCTGACCATAAGCAAATCCCTTTCGCATAGTATCGCCAATGCGCCCGCCAATCATATAAATATCAGCAGCGCCGTGTAAGACCTCCTGCATGCCGCCGAGTTGAGGATTGTGCATAATAAGCGGCAGTTGCGTTTTTTGTCTCAATGTGCGCCAGCCATCAATATCGGCCCAGGGCAGCGGATCTTCAATAAAACCGACCACTGGATAATTGCGTTCAAGTTCGGCAACAATGGGAAGTACAACACCCATTGTGCGGTTGTGATTGAAATCCCAGTGGAGCTTAAAGCTCTCTGGCGCGACCTCGGCAGCGGCGCGCGTTTGTTCAATAACATCATAGCGTGCGTCGGAGTGCATTTTGAAAATGCGATACCCCTGATCGACAGCGCGCTGGATTTCTTCGGCAAACACTTCAGGAGAACAAGGCCGCGTCCACGCCGCCGCAGGCACCGCATCTCTCACCTTTTGCCCCAGGAGCTTATAGGCAGGCACTTCGAGGTACTTGCCCATGACATCGTAGAGCGCCATGCCAAGAGCCATATGAAAATTATTGTGCAAAAAGTCAAAGGGATTGCGCCCAATTAACGGCTCGATTTCCTCAGAAGCAATCGCAGAGCGGTCTTCGTAATCGCCATAGCCAATCAGCCCGTTATCCGTATGGATTTTGACCACCACATGCTGATCGATATCGTACATACGCGTGCGTCCGTGGTGGTTGTCATAGCGTTTTGCCAAAGGCATCGCAATGGGAATAACTTCAATATCGGTGATTTTCATCTTTAGCCTCCTATATGTGGGAATTGATAGTACATAATGAATGCAAGAAAATTTACTGTCAAGTACTTACATGCCGCCCTATCTTGATCGCTTGAATCTCTTTGGGGGATGATGTATGTTAGAGAGGCAAGAGAACAGGGGTGGACGAACCACTAACCACTAACCACTGGAGCAAACAATGCACCTGATTGCCAAAACAGCAGATGATTTTCGCCAGCTTTGGAATGGCGAGCGAAATTTTCTTATCCATTCTGCGTTGTTCAAATTTGAAATGCCGCTCATCCCCACCGAAGAAGTCATAGATATTTTGCGGTGCGATTCCGAGGCGCGCATTCAATTTTTAGATGACAGCTTGAGCGATGCAGAGCAAAATAATCTGGTCGAAAAGTTTAAGGCTGCGCCCATAGAAAAAGCCGTCGAAATGCCGATTAGTCTGGCGCATTTTCATCTGCAAAATTTTTATGGCGCAGGACAATTTCTCGAACACTTTCAAGAATGTGTAATGATTCCCTGGCGCACATTCCTCTCTCAACTCGGATTTACGTGGCAAAGATGTTATCCCATTATATTTATCTCTGGAAAAGGGTGCAGCTCGACCTATCACGCAGATTCCTCGCATGTACTCGCGTGGCAAGTTTATGGGGAAAAACACTTTCACGGGTTTTTGGAACCGGAAAAACGCGAGCCTGTTCGGAAACTCGTGGAAGATCGAACGGGTGTTACGCGCATTGACATCCCCCAAATAGATCCGGTAGATATTTTGACCTATGACATGCAACCCGGGGATTTGCTGTGGAATCAGTTATTGACGCCCCACTGGGTTGATGCGGGCGAAGATGAAGTCGCCATGAGCTTTAATATTTCTCATGGTGGCGTCGCCTATCGCGGTGAATTTTGTCCAAACGAACAGGTATTGCGCCAATACTGGGAAAAAAATCCCAAAAGCGCGTGGCTGGTCGATGTGAGGTATTGAGCGCGATTTCTTTTGTGATTTTTATAGCTATTTCAACTGGATACCCCATGCGCGTTTTTGCCATTTCTGATTTGCACATCGATTACAAGGAAAACCATCGGTGGGTGCAGCGGCTTTCCAATTGCGATTTTACCGATGATGTGGTGATTGTGGCCGGAGATGTAACTGACCGCGCCGACCCGATGCGCGATACCCTGTGCGGACTGAAGCAAAAATTTGCACGCGTTTTTTTTGTACCGGGCAATCACGATTTGTGGGTGAGGCCCAATGAGCGATGTGACTCGTTGGAGAAATTCCACGCGCTTATGGCTTTGTGCAACGTGTTGGACATAGAAACCTCGTGGGCGCAATTGCCTGGTGTACAAATTGTACCGCTTTTGTCGTGGTATGAAAAGCCCGAAGAAAGTACCGACAGTTTGTACGTGCCCCAGGAAGGAGAAGACGCAGCCTTGCACATGTGGGCGGACAACCGTCTGATTCGCTGGACCGAGGGTGAGCGACCCATTGCGCGCTATATGCTCGCCCAAAATACCGCGCATGTTCAGGGCGATGGGCCAGTCATTACCTTTAGCCACTTTTTGCCCAGACGGGAGTTGATCTTTGGCAGGTCCCATTCCGCTCCCCGCCCGCGCCCATTGACGAGCGCGTCGAATTTCAATTTCAGTCGGGTGGCTGGCACAAGGGCCTTGGATCGCCTATTGCGAAAACTCGGTTCATCGATTCACATATACGGCCATCAGCATCGCAATCGGTGTCGAGAAATCGAGGGTGTGACGTATATTTCTCATTGTCTGGGCTATCAGCGCGAAAGACAATTGGGGGTGGTATGCGGGATGGACGAGGGACCTCGGTTGGTGTGGGAAACCTGATCTTTGATATGGAGGGCACCATGAATCTAACCGTGCAGCATCAGACCTTATTGTGGGACGACAGTGAACATACGGTTTGGGAAACAATAACAGAACGGGTCTATTGGCCTCCCGAGCAAACAGTCCTGTTATTATGCGATGTGTGGAACAATCACTGGTGTCGCGGTGCGGTCGAGCGATTGGAGGCAATGATCCCCCGCATGAACGCCGTTGTGCAAAGCGCGCGAAAGCAAGGTGTGACCATTATTCACGCACCCTCGGGAACGCTCGACGTTTATGCCAATACGCCTGCGCGGAGACGGGTATTGGATGTCCCACCCGTTGAACCGCCTGAAAATTTGGATCTCGCTGATCCCCCACTGCCAATTGACGATTCAGATGGTGGGTCAGACACGGGTGAAGACCCTAAGAAAATCAACACGCAGGTCTGGACGCGACAACACGCGGGGATCGATATTGACCAGGAACGAGATATTATTTCCGATCAGGGACAAGAAATTTACAGCTATATGCAGCACCGGGAAATCGACAAAATGCTCATCATGGGTGTGCATACCAACATGTGTGTGTTGCATCGCACATTTGCAATCAAACAAATGACGCGCTGGGGCATTCAGGTCGCGCTAATTCGAGATTTGACCGACGCGATGTACAACCCCGCAAAGCCGCCTTATGTGAGCCATGAAGCGGGCACGCAATTGGTAATCTCGTTTATTGAAAAATTCTGGTGTCCAACAATTTTAAGCAATGATTTGCTATGAGGTATGCGATGATCAAACGGCCCAATATTGTATTTATAACAACAGACCATTTGCGATATGATACGCTGGGATGTACGGGAGACCGCGTCATACAAACGCCTGCGATTGACGCCTTATCTGAAAGGAGCATGCGATTTTCAAAATGCTTTGTGCAAAATCCCGTGTGTTCACCATCGCGTGCGACATTCATGACCGGACGTTATCCCAAAAATCACGGCGTAAAATGGAATGGGTCAAAGCTCAACGAAAATGAAATTACAATGGTAGAAGCATTCAGAAATCAGGGCTATACAACGGCCAGCGTGGGCAAACACGGCATTGGGCAGCAGCGTTTTCAACAAATACTCGACCACATGGACGCCGTGGGAATACGGCGGGGATGGAAAGAGCGCGCAGATGGAAATTATACAGTCACCGATCCCAATCCATTTGAGCAATATGTTCGCGACCGGGGATACGAATATAAAACGGGATACGCCCTGCCCAATTTTCGCAAAAACCTCGGCGCCGTGCCATCCGACCTCCCCGAAGATTGCCACATCGATGCCTATGTGGGGATGAAAAGCATTGAATACCTCGAAGGCCTGGATACGAACAATCCTTTTTTCTTATGGGTGGGATTCTACGGACCTCATCACCCTTATGTTCCCTCTGGGCGCTTTGCAAACCTGTACAATCCCAATGCGATGCCGCCCTTTCGACATGCAGAAGACGACATTGCAAAAAAGCCGCCCGAATACGGTTTGTATTTTAAAGCAGAACACCACAAATACCGCGGATTTGACCAGGCTTCCGACGAGACGTTCCGCAAGATGAAAGCGGCGTATTACGGCATGGTATCGCAAATTGACCATCAAGTGGGACTAATCCTTGAAACACTTGAAAAGAAACGCATAGCGGATGAGACCATCGTGATCTTTCTATCGGACCACGGTGAATTTTTAGGCGATCACGGTATCCCGGCCAAAGCACCATTTCTCCTCGACTGCATGTTACATATACCGTGTTTTATTGCTGTGCCCGGTCGTGCTGGCGGCGACTGCGACGCCCTGACCGAAACTGTGGATCTATTTCCCACAATCGCGCAGCTATCGGGTTTTGACGCGCCCGAATGCGTGCAGGGCATGGATTTATCGCCGCTGATGAATGGCGAACAATCGGAAATACGAGACAAAATTTTTGCCGAAGCAGTCGATAAACGCTGCATCCGCACGCGGGAATGGAAATATATTCACTATCCGGCAAAAAATTACGGCGAGTTGTACAATCTAATCGACGATCCCTTTGAATTGGACAACTTATACGATACACAGGCAGAAAAAAAAGAAGAGATGACGCGGGCTTTTTACGCCCACATGGATACAACCGAAGATTTCATCCATCCTAAATACGATCGTTTTACCGCCAAACAGGGCGAGCCTGTGACGCATTATATGACCTGGTGATAAGTGCATGGAGATAGCGGATTGGTTTTTGATTGGGGCGGCGTGTATAACATCGATGATCGCGGCTGTGGGGGGCGTTGGCGGCGGCGTTGTACTCATTGCGATTATGCCGGGTTTCCTCCCCACTGCGGCGATTATCCCGGTTCACGGACTGGTGCAAATTGCCAGCAATTTGAGCCGCGCGTTCATTGGCCTCAAGCATACCGAATGGCGTCTTGTTGGGCAATACGCAATCGGAACAGTGATTGGCGCCGTGTTGGGTTCTCGTTTTATTGCCGACATTGAATGGGAAACCATGCCCCTCTTTTTGGGTATTTTTATTTTACTCATTACGTGGATGCCCAAATTTTCCCGCGCGCCTGATTTACCCGCAAAATTCACACTTCTGGGTGCTTTTCAAACGGCATTATCCCTTTTTTTCGGTGTAAGTGGTCCGCTCAATATGCCTTTTCTCTTGCGAGAAAACCTGCCCCGAGATCGCACGGTAATCACGCATTCGGTTCAGATGGCATCGAGCCATGCGATGAAAATTTTGACATTTGGGTTTTTGGGATTTGTCTTTGCACCCTATTGGAAATTGGTCATTGGCATGATCGCCTCGGCATCGCTTGGATCTTACCTGGGAACCCTGATTCGCGGGCGCATGCCCGAGCGCCATTTTCGCGTGCTTTTGAGATGGTTGATAACCCTCCTCGCCGTGCGCATGATTTTATACGTTCTATATTCCGCCTCATAATCAAAAGAGGATAAACAATGAGTAATATTTTTCGCTGGGGCATTATCGGTCCCGGCAGTATTGCACACAAGTTCGCCACGGGATTGCGCGCACTCGACGATGCACAAATCGTAGCTGTGGGATCGCGCAGTCAGAAACGCGCCGACGCCTTTGCCGATGCGTATGATGTACCCAATCGCCACGCCTCTTATGAAGCACTCGCCGAAGATCCAGAAGTCGATGCGGTTTATGTGGCAACACCCCACCCCTTCCACAAAGAGAACAGTATCTTATGCCTGCAAGCGGGCAAGCCCGTATTGTGCGAAAAACCATTTACTATCAACCAACACGAAGCCATAGAAGTTATCGAAGTCGCCCGCAGCGAAGGCGTGTTTTTGATGGAAGCTATGTGGACCCGATTTTTGCCCATCACCCAACAGGTAAAGGCGTGGGTCACAGACGGCGCGATTGGCGAAGTGCGGATGTTATACGCCGATTTTGGATTTCGCGCCCGTATCAATCCCAAAGGACGCTTATTCGATCTCGCACTCGGCGGCGGTGGCCTGCTCGATATCGGCATATACCCCATCTCTTATGCGTTCATGATCTTCGACACACAACCCGCCACCATTTCGAGCCAGGCGCATATTGGCGAAACAGGAGTAGATGAACAGGCGGCTATAGTATTTGGCTACGACAAAGGACAACTCGCATTAATCTCGTGTGGCGTGCGAATCAAGACCCCGCACGAGGCAAAAATTCTCGGCACGGATGGCATGATCACAGTACCGAAGTTTTGGGACGGACGCACTGCAATCCTATCTACAGGCGACAAAGAAGAAGAGGTGACTCTGGAATGCGCTGGCAATGGATACGAGTGTGAAGCTGCCGAAGTAGCCCGCTGCGTAAGAGAAGGCAAGCTGGAAAGTGATCTCATGTCACACGACGATACGCTTGCCAATATGCAGACCCTGGACGCGATTCGCGAACAATGGGGATTGAAATATCCGATGGAAAGGACATAGTATTATGCCAATGGAATACGGCACAATTGAAGGAATGAACAAAAAAATTTCGCGCATTTTGCAAGGTACAATGATGCTACGCGAAGACGATCTGCAAGGATCATTTGACCTGTTAGACGGCGTATGGGCACTCGGCGTCAACGGCTTTGACGGAGCATATATTTACGGCGGCGGGCAGTGTGAGCGTGTTCTGGGCCAATGGCTCGACGAGCGCGGCCTGTTCGATGAAGCCGTCATCTTGACAAAGGGGGCGCACCACACTGGAAAAAAAAATAAAGTCACCCCGCCTGATATTACGGCAGACCTGACCACGTCATTGGAACGTTGCCGAACGAATTTTATCGACATCTACGTATTGCACCGCGACGATCCCAATATCGAAGTTGGTCCCATAGTAGAGATACTAAACGAACACAAAGCAGCGGGTAGAATCGGACTATTTGGCGGATCAAACTGGACCGTACCGCGCATACAA
>JAPOXY010000239.1 GCA_026706845.1 Gemmatimonadota bacterium | reverse complement strand
TGATCATCGCCTTTGGCACTGTGAGCATGCAAGCCATTCGCGCAGCGCGATCCAATCCCATTGACGCCTTGAGATATGAGTGATCAGTTCCCATCCTGCAAAGGAGAAACCCATGTTCGGTGAAATATCTCTACTCAGCAGCTATCTAAAAACAGCGATCCGCAACCTCGCCAGGCATCGCATCTACTCTGCCATCAACATCATCGGCATTGCCATCGGCCTCGCCTTTTGCATCCTCACCTACCTCTTCGTCCACAACGAATGGACCTACGACATCTTTCACGAAAACGCAGACCGAATCTATCGAGTTTACAAACAGGATGAAAGCGGTATTTCTGGTATAACACCAGACCCTCTTGGACCTGCATTAACAGAAGCATTTCCAGACATGCAGACGATTCGTTTCAGAGGTAGCGGGGGAAAAATTGGTACAGAAGATCGCGCTTTTCAAGCAAATTTGGGTTTTACCGATCCCAACTTTCTCGACATTTTTTCTTTTCCAGTCATTCACGGCGATCCTGCTCAAGCACTCCAGGACAAGTATTCTGTAATCATAACAGAAAAAATCGCGCAGAAATATTTCAACAACGCCAACCCCGTCGGGGAACAACTTCCAATTCAGTACTTCGGGAAAAAAATTCAAAACTATACCATCACGGGTATTGCAAAAAACCTGCCCAAAAACTCCACACTTCAATTTGACATACTACTGCTATTTGAACGGGCGTCCTGGGTCCAAGCTAAAAACGAATGGAATACATCCTACTTGGCTACGTATATAATGCTCCCCCCGAATGTATCCCCAAATAGTGTCGAACAGCAATTTCCCAGATTGACCAAAATCTGGTCGGGCGCCGAGCAAGAACTCAAACTCCTGCCTATCACCCAAATGCATTTTGCTCAAAACATGGGTGTGCGCAACAGCAGTAATCCCGTTTATTCATACATCCTATCGGGCATTGCACTCCTCGTCCTGTTTATCGCCTGCGTCAACTTCATCACCTTGACCCTCGGACGGCAGGCAACGCGAGCGCGAGAAGTCGGCTTGCGAAAAGTCGTCGGCGCAGGGCGCATGCAGATTGCAAACCAGTTTATCGGCGAATCGCTCTTACTCATCACCATCGCACTCATCGCAGGCATTGCCATCGCAGAACTCGCCTTACCAACATTCAACACTCTGGCCGGAAAATCCCTATCCATGAGCGACGGACTGAATCCCACAACCCTCGCCTTTCTCATTCTGCTTGTCAGCCTCGTTGGCGTCACAGCAGGGGGTTATCCCGCCTTTATCTTATCCCGATTGCAGCCGACCCAAATCATAACGAGCCGATTGCAAATTAAAACGGGCAATCGTTTTGGCAAATTACTGGTCATTTTTCAGTTTGCCCTATCCATATTCTTCATCATCACCACCTTGATGATGGCCCAACAACTCACCTTTTTGCGAACCAAACCCCTGGGATATCAAACCGAACACGTCGTCGCCATTCAGACCCATGCACTGCGAAGAGAAAACAAAACCTTACCAACCGTTTTTCGGGATGCCCTGCTGTCTCATCCTGCAGTGATCAGCACAGCCTGGTTTAATCATGCTCTAAGCAACAACATGAGCTCCCGGGCTGATGTGACTTATGAAGGAAATCCAAGGCAATACGTTGAAAACATTTACATTGACTACGACCTGTTCAAAACACTCGACATGAAACTCGTTGCAGGTCGAGAATACAACAGAGAATTCACAACAGATGCCAAAGAATCAATCCTTGTCAACGAAGCACTCGTCCAAAAATTCGGCATAGAAGACCCCGTCGGCAAAACAATCAAATATGGACGAGACAGGACCATCATTGGCGTTGTTCAAAATTTCCACTTCCGATCTTTGCATCACAAAATTGAACCCGCCATTATGCCCCTCAGGACATACACTGGACGTTTGTTGGTGCGCATTCACCCCGAAAATGTGCCCGGCACCATCGCATTTATAAAAGAACAATGGGAAAAAGTCGCCCCCAACCACGCATTCAACTTCTCATTCATCAACGAAGCCTTAGACAAACAATACAGAAAAGAAGAACGATGGAATCTCATGATCCAATACGCCACTGGATTCGCCATCTTCATCGCCGCACTCGGTGCTTTCGGACTGGCTGCACTGGCTGCTACGCGACGCACCAAAGAAATCGGCATTCGCAAAGTCTTAGGCGCATCCCAAGCGCAAATCCTATCCCTGCTCTCGCGGGAATTCGTCCTCTACATCGCCCTATCGAGCCTCATCGCATTCCCCATCGCCTATTACGCGACAAATCAATGGTTACAAACCTTCGCCTACCGCACCGAATTGGGTATTGGCACCTTCTTACTCGGCAGTATAGCCCTGTTCCTCGTCGTACTCACAACCATCACCACTCAAACCCTCAAAGCCGCGCGCGCAAACCCGGCGGATGCCCTGCGAGATGAATAGGGAACAATAATAGGAATCTTCCCATGATCAAAAATTATCTGACCGTTGCAATTCGCAACATCGCCAGAAATAAGACATTCTCCGCAATCAACATCATCGGACTTGCAATTGGAATGGCGTGCTGTGTGCTGATTTTTTCGATGATACATCAACAATGGTCTTTTGATCGGTTTCACAAAAACAGAGATGTGATCTTTCGGGTATTAACGCGGGAAATCACCAAAGAAGGCGAAGTCGCATTTATAGTATTACAGCCGAAAGATCTCGCAGGCGCATTGAAAGACGCGTTTCCAGAAATCGTTCATGCAACGCGATTTGCCAATTCATATGTAATTGTCGGGCGTGAGGACAAGCTGTTTCAAGAACGCATTTCACTAATAGATCCGCCTTATTTGCAGATGTTTACCTTTCCACTGTTAGCGGGAAATGCAGATTCTGCACTTGACGATTTGCACAGTGTGGTCATCAGCGAGCGCGTGGCGAGAAAATACTTTGGTGAGACAGAAAATTACGCCCGGGTGATAGGCCAATCACTGCGTATTAAAGGCTCTCGAGATCCGCAAGATTTTGTGGTGACAGGCATTATGAAAGCCTTGCCGTTGACCTCCAGTATGCGTGGAAATGATATTCTAATTCCCTTTGAGAATGCATATCGAGATGACACATGGTATTTCAGGACATCGCAGTCCCGGAGTGGAAATTTTGTATCGACTTATATTCAAATCCAGGACGCGAGTCAGGCAACTGCATTAAATGAAAAACTCGCTTCTTTTACCAGCGAACTTCTGGACAAGCAGCGAAGCAGATGGATCAAGAGCGGACGTATTCAAGATCGTGCCGATGCGTTTCGATTGCACTTGCAAGCACTCGTAGATATTCATTTTCAAAATGAAGTGCGCGGAGGATACGCACAAAAGATCAGCCCGATGTTTGCTTATGTCTTATCAGCCATTGGTATGGCGGTGTTGCTGATCGCCTGTATCAATTTTACAACCCTGTCACTGGGACAATCGACGCAGCGGTCATTGGAAGTGGGCATGCGCAAGGTGTTAGGCGCACATCGCGGTAATTTGATGCGGCAGTTTTGGGGTGAAACCCTGCTGATGAGTTTGCTGGCTCTGCTGTTGGGAATGGCACTTGTCGAGTTATTTTTACCGGTATTTAACAACATGATTGGCGGGGCAGTGGCGATTGTGCCGAGTTGGGAATTGGTCGTTGCGCTGATGGGTATTCTCGTATTTGTAGGGCTTGTGGCAGGCAGTTATCCAGCACTAATACTGTCAAAATTTCAACCCATATCCGTATTTAAGGGCAACACGCGGACAAGACGGCGCAAACCCTTCACAAGCGCCCTCGTCATAGTGCAATATGCCTTGTCGATTGTTTTGATGATCGGCACGGGCATTATGGCGCAACAATTGGATTATTTGCAGTCGAAAAGTTTGGGATATACCAGCGAACAGGTGGTGGTCCTGGACAAGGCGACGCCGGAAACGCCCCAACGCTTGCGCGATGCTTTACGCGGTCATGATCGCATTGTAAATATTGCTGGCGGTGGCTATTCATTTGTAAATAGTCAAGAACAAAGAGGCCATAGATTGCCCAATGGCAAGTCGATCACGATCTGGACCATGTGGATTGATGAAGCCTATTTAGAAACACTGGGCATTGATCTAAAAATGGGCCGAAACCTTTCCCCAGATTTTCCGAGCGATTCTCAGCGGGCTGTAATTGTGAACGAGACACTGGTAGATATTTTGGGATGGGACGATCCAATTGGACAACCATTTCCCGTACTAAATAAAAAAGAGCCGCATCAGGTGATTGGGGTGGTAAAGAATTTTCATTTTCAGTCGCTTCACAATGAAATCGAGCCGATTGCATTTTATAACTCGATAGGCGACTCGCCAGGTGATCGCGGCCCAGGCGTGATTCTCGTGCGTATTCGTCCAGAAGACATAAACGGCAGTATTGAATTGCTGCGAGAAACCTGGAAAAAAATAGAACCAACGCGTCCATTTTCAATCGCATTCCTGGATCAACAGGTCAACGAGCAATACCGCAAAGAACAGCACTGGCTCCAAATTGTCTGGTACGCATCGGGATTTGGAATCTTAATCGCGTGTCTGGGTTTATTTGGCCTCGCATCGCTATCTGTTTCGCAGCGCACAAAAGAAATAGGCATCCGCAAGGTATTGGGCGCATCGGTAAGTGAAATCATCGCGCTCCTATCCCGGGAATTTGTGCTCCTCCTCACCATCGCCAATCTCATTGCCTGGCCCATAGCCTACTGGACAATGGGACAATGGCTCAACGGCTTTGCGTATCGCATTGAACCCGGTGTAAAAACATATCTTCTGTGTAGCCTATTAGCCGTTGTCATCGCCCTGTGTACCATAAGCCTTCAAGCCATCCGCGCTGCGCGTTCCAATCCCGTGGATGCCCTGCGACATGAGTAATCAATTCCCATCCCGTAAAGGAGCAACCAATGTTCGGTGAAATATCTTTATTCAGTAGCTACCTGAAAACAGCAATCCGCAACCTCGCCAGGCACCGCATCTACTCGGCCATCAACATCATCGGCATTGCCATCGGCCTCGCCTTTTGCATCCTCACCTTTCTCTTCGTTCAAAACGAATGGACCTACGACACCTTTCACGAAAACGCCGACCGCATCTATCGAGTTTATATAAAAGGGCGAAACGAACGCGTTCACGGTGTAACACCCGGCCCTCTCGGACCCGCCCTGAGAGAAGCATTCCCGGACCTGCAAACGGTTCGTTTCGCGTCTCGCACGGGGAAAATTGGAACAGAAGATCGCGCTTTTCGGGCAAAATTGGGGTTTACCGATCCCAACTTCCTCGACATCTTTTCTTTTTCAATCCTTCGAGGCGATCTATCCCATGCCCTTCAAGACAAATACTCCGTGCTCATAACAGAAAAAACCGCTCAGAAGTATTTCAACAACACCAACCCGATCGGAGCAGTGCTTCCCATTGAATACAAAAATGAAATCCAGGATTACACCATCGCGGGCATTGTGCAAAACGCGCCCAAAAACTCCACGATTCAATTTGACGTGCTAATGCCCTTTGAACAAAGCAAGGTCGAAGACAGATGGAATTCCTACAGCATATTTACTTTCATGATGCTCCCCCCAAATGTACACCCAAACGGTCTCGAACAGCAATTTCCCAAATGGGCCAAAACCTGGTGGAACGAAAAGAGCGAGAATCAGATCAAACTTCAGCTACTCACCGAAATGCACTTCGATCAAACCATGCACGTAAGCCGTCGCAGTAATCCAATTTACTCATACATCTTATCGGGCATAACAATCCTCGTCCTATTTATCGCCTGTGTCAACTTCACCACCCTGACCCTCGGACGGCAGGCAACCCGGGCGCGAGAAGTCGGCTTGCGAAAAGTCGTCGGCGCAAAACGCTCACAAATCGCAAAACAATTTATCGGTGAATCGCTCTTACTCATCACCATCGCGCTCATCGCTGGCATTGCCATCGCAGAACTCGCCTTGCCAACATTCAACGACCTGGCCGGGAAATCCCTATCCTTGACCGACGGTCTCAACCCCACAACACTTGCCTTTCTCATTCTGCTGGTCAGCCTCG
>JAPOXY010000238.1 GCA_026706845.1 Gemmatimonadota bacterium | reverse complement strand
GTGTATGGCTTGAACGCCACCACGCCTCATGGCGTCCGTCAAAACGTCGATCATCCGATCAGCTTATACGCGGCGACAAAAAAATCAGATGAACTGATGGCGCATGTGTATAGCCATCTATACGACATCCCGACCACAGGATTGCGCTTTTTCTCTGTGTACGGACCCTGGGGACGTCCGGATTTTGTCGCCTACTTGTGGACCAGAGCCATATTGGAAAATCGACCCATCAAAGTCTATAATCACGGGAAAATGCGCCGCAGCTTTACGTACGTCAGCGACATTGTCGAAGGCGTGACTCGCGTATTGTCAAATCCCGCAAAGCCAGATCCCGAATGGACGGGACAATGCCCCGATCCGGGATCGAGTTCCAGTCCATATCGGATCTACAATATCGGCAATCCGAATGTCATAGAATTGGATTATTTTTTATCGCTATTAGAGGACTTGCTGGGCAAAAAAGCGATCCGAAAAGATTTGCCCATGCAGCCGGGAGATGTACAGGACAATGCAGCAGATGTATCGGACCTGATGCGAGATGTGGGCTACAATCCCACAACGCCCATAGAAACAGGACTTGCAAATTTTGTCGCGTGGTACAGGGACTATCACAACATCAAGTGAATCGGAGAAAAAAAATAAAAAAAGCACGCTCTGTTCAGGGCGTGCTTTTTTTGGCTATACCACTCCTGTCCTCTTACTTCTCAAACACCTTTAATTCTGCATCCAGATTATAGAGATGATGCTCTGATTCCGTCAACCTGGTCAACTTGTCGTAGTCTATAGCGGCAACATGAACAATCCTGAACTCCTCCAAATCACGACACAGCTGTGCGACCTGCTTTCTCAGATTGGCGAGCGCTGCTTGATTTACGCCGGTTGCCATGTGGTCCTCCCATTTTATTTTAGTTTCTAAACTTTCTGGCTATTGACTTGACAACACCCGGAAAAAGGGCAGCATAAGAAGAATTCTGCAAATCCAATGCTTGATCTAAATTTCTTATATTGCGTTCGGCTTTTGCCAACATATATCGTTCGTATATTTGCATCGCCGGATACCTTTGGAATCCCTCTAATAACTCATCTTCCACCTCTGGCAATTCGGCCTGCATAAAATGAACCAGACCATCGTAACAGGGTATATGACCAGGTTCTGCAGTTCTGAATTGCTGCCCGAGAATGAAATCGATAATTTGGCTGAATTTATTCCATAATGGGTGATGGTGGAACAATTGATAGACAAGTACAGCCACCAGCGAGTTATTCATAAGTCCCCAAGTAAATCCTGAAAAATCAACATCGTAAGGCAAGCGTAATCCAACCGAGGCAGAGCCACCTACCCTCCATTCCATCCGATTGATCTTTACACTATGCATATTTGCGCCATGCATGCTGGCTTTTAGATTCCCCGACATCATTTCGCCACGACTCATTCGCAGTCCAGTCATACTCCAAAACCGTGCTTGAAAATTTTTAAACGTAGCACCTGTTGCAACTGCTCCAATAAAATTTGTGCCTGTCCCAGTTACACGATTAAAATTTGCATCCTTCAACCTCGCAGCGGTAAAATCTGAGTAGTCGAGCGTTGCCCTTTCAAAGTTAGATCCGGTAAGGTCTGCCTGAGCAAAGTTGAAGTGCGTTAAATCCTCACCTGAGAAATCTGACCCTCTCAAATCTGCGCCAACATAATTCTTATTAGATTCATTGAGCAGGTAGGCTGCTGATACCTTGCCCTTTGTTTCCTTTTCAATATAGTCTGCCAGATTCACAGCAGTTCTGTAATAGAGCTGGTTCGCCTTCCCATTGAGAACTCGGCTCACTGTTTGGCGACTGACGCCTGTTTCAGACTCGATAACCTCTAATTTCAGCCCGCCATTCTTTCCATTTTTACTTCTGCTAAAGAGATCAAATGTTTGGATATCCTGACAGCCACAACCTCATTAACCATCGATTACCTCAACTGTGTGAATCGTGTGAATTGTGTGAATCGTGTGAAAAAATATCCTCGACAACAAGCAGCAAAAAATAGAAATTATTCATCAAGCCAACTACTCTCTTACAGGTTGGTGATACGATTGGAGGCATACTTTGCTTTGACGGGTGAAGTATGCCTTCTCTTTTTATTTTTTATTCCGCAAAATAAGCATATCATGTAATGCCTCACAATTCAAGACAAAAATATAGCCGTCCTGATAAGACCAGAACCTCGAGGTAGTATGATGAACGCTCAAAGCGAGCACAGAGACCAAATCCTCACATCACTTGAAGAGGCGGCAAGCCATTACAAAGCGATCCTGGAAACCACCGTTGACGCGATTATCACGATTGACAGTCAGGGAATTGTACAAACATTCAATTCCGCTGCCGAGAAAATATTCGGCTATCAGGCTGAGGAAGTGATCGGAAACAATGTCAAGATGCTGATGCCCGCGCCTTACCGCAGTGAACACGATAGCTATATTGGCAGATATTTAGAGACGGGCGTACCCAAAATTATCGGAATAGGGCGTCAAGTGACTGGCCTGCGTAAAGACGGGACTGAATTTCCAATGGATCTGGCTGTCAGTGAGGTTCCCTTAAAAGACAAACGATTATTTGCTGGCATTATCCGCGACATGACAGAGCGCATACTGTTGGAGGAGCAATTGGTGCAATCAACCAAACTCGCAGCCGTGGGTAGATTGATTAGCGGGATTGCACATGAGGTGAACAACCCCGTGAGCATTATCAAACTCCATATCGCCAGTGTGATGCAAAATATCGAAAGTCAAAAATTGCCAGAGGACCTGATTGAGACGCTGAAGGTCATTCAACGCCAGAACAATAAGGTCGGGCAGATCATATCGGGGCTACAGGCTTTTTCCAGGCAGGGATCTTTCAGCCCTGACTGGATTAATGTCAACCAGACCGTGCATACTGCCTTGAGACTGGTTGAAAATACGCTGCAAAATCAGGACATTGTGTATCAAACCGAATTGGCAGACAGTTTGCCCAAAGTGTTTTTGGATCCCATACGCATTGAGCAGGTGTTGTTGAATCTGTTTAACAATGCGATTGAAGCGATGCCCGATGGCGGTGTTTTGACCGTATCAACGACACTGGAGACAGACCAAACAGATGAAGATTGGGTGGTGGTCCGGATAAGAGATACAGGCACAGGCATTGAGGAAGAACATCTCAGCCATCTATTTGATCCTTTTTTTACAACCAAAGAAGTGGGGGAAGGAACCGGCCTGGGTCTTTCGGTCAGTTATGGTTTGATCCAGGAGCACAAAGGCCGGATTGAGGTGAGCAGTCAACGGGGCAAAGGTACCGAGTTCCAGATTTATCTTCCCATAACAGAGTAAGAGAGATGGAAAAAGAGAAGATCCTCGTAATAGATGACGAGCCGGATATGTTGCGCGGTTGCCAGAAGTTTCTGGAGGCAGCGGGGTACGCTGTTGTCGTGACAGAGTCGGGTGAGGCAGGGATCGCGTTGTTCGAGACGGAAAATCCCGATCTGATCATTGTGGATTTGAAAATGCCCAGGATAGACGGGATGGCTGTACTTGAAAGCATTATGGCACGCGATCAAGAGGCTGTTGTGATTGTCTTTACCGGATATGGAACCATTGAGGGTGCAGTGAAAGCGATCAGAGCAGGCGCGCTCGACTTTGTTCGGAAACCATTTGATCCAGATGCATTTTTAATCGTAATAGAACGGGCATTGAAACTGCGGCGTGTGAGGATGGAGAACAGTACTCTCAAGCAAATGCTGGATACGCGATTCCGGTTTGAAAACATCATCGGGAACAGTGAAGCAATCACGCAGGTATTTGATCTGATGCGGAAAATCAGTGACATAGATGCCAATGTCCTGATCACAGGGGAGAGCGGAACGGGAAAAGAACTGGTGGCCCAGTGTATTCATGCAAATAGCAAGCGCAGCCATAAGCCGTTTGTGCCGCTCAACTGCGGGGGCCTACCAGAGCCTCTAATTGAAAGTGAGATATTTGGTCATACAAAGGGAGCATTCACAGATGCGAAACAGAACCGCGTCGGGTTAATCGAACACGCTAAGGGCGGGACATTTTTTCTCGATGAAATCGGGGAATTGCCCATGCCCCTTCAGGTGAAGTTCTTGCGCGTTCTGGAAGACCACAAAATTCGCAGGCTGGGTAGCAATGAGGAGATAGAAATCGACATCCGTCTCATCTCGGCGACCAATCAGAATATCGAGGCATTGATTGGAGAGGGCAGGTTTCGAGAAGATTTATTTTATCGGCTTAACACCTTTGAGATTCACCTGCCACCTCTCAGGGAACGGCAGGGAGATATTCAACTTCTTGCCCATCATTTTTTGAACCACTTTGCCGAGACCTCTGAAAAAGCGGTTCAAGGTATTTCAACTGAGGCGATGGATGTATTGTGTGAATATACCTATCCGGGCAATGTCCGAGAATTGATGCATGTGATGGAGCGAGCCGTTGCCCTGTCAGAAGAAGGTCGTGAAATTACGCCTGATTTGTTCCCAAAACCTATTGGGGGTAGCCTGGGGATAGAGACACAGACTAAAGGCCACTTAAAAGCGAGGGTAGCAGTGTTTGAAAAACATATAATCCAGGATGTGCTCAAGAAACACGCAGGCAATATCACGCATGCGGCTAAAGAATTGGGGTTGACCCGCGATGGTTTAATAAAAAAGATGGAGCGTCTAAAGATGCGTTAGCAAATTGGACAGCCTGATGTGATCTCGTGGGGTGTATAATTTTTTCGTGGCTTCTTTTTTAATCGTATAAAAAATTATACACTTCGCAGAAAGCGACAACTTATAGCACTTAAAACATAAACATTTTATCTTTTTGTTTTTCAAGCACTTGAGCATTTTCAAGTGTTTTTTTTATTTTAAACAACTTCATGGCACGCATCTT
>JAPOXY010000237.1 GCA_026706845.1 Gemmatimonadota bacterium | reverse complement strand
AAACTACTAAATATCAACAACCTGCCCAAAACAGACAATCTTTATAGATTCATCCACTGGCAGAGCAGAAGCAGGGGGCGGAAATTATCAGACGCTTGTGAACCAGGCGCTCAGAGAACACATCCAGGCTAACAATGGCGCATTGGAACAAACACTACGCAAAGTCATTCGCGAAGAACTCGGTTCACACGCAGTATAACAAATTTGCATCCCAAAAACATTTGACAATATCTCAATTTAAGGATCGCATGTTAAAGCGGGAGCGGCTGAGAAAGGTTTTCAATCGTGAGGCTGAAATTATTACTTAATCCATAACTTCTGGCAAACAATAAAGGCTACGTCTTTCGAGGCGTAGCCTTTTCTCATTCTCTTTTTTTTCAATCTATCCCATAACCTCTATTTTCACATCTCCAGTTGTGCCATCATAAAAAAGCCCAACAAGAACCATCATTGTTGGGCCTGATGCGATTAGATCATCCGGATTCTCAAATCCTACTTTGGTAGATTTTGTTGGCATTGTGCGCTCTCAAATTTAATAGTGGGAGCAGCACTCAAAACAGTAGGTAATCCACTTCTGTATAGACTTTCTGGTGCCCCAACTTGAAGGATCAAGAAAACGCGGTCTCTGAATTTTTTGACAGCTTCGAGTATCGCTTCATCCTCCGTATCAAAGACCCCATTGAGTTCACCTTCGTAGATAATGATCCACTTACCAAAGTGGTCAAGCTCAAGCCCCTCTTCGCACAATTTGTTGTACGCGGAAATTTCATCTTTAAGTGTCCTGGCCTTCATGGCTGCATCTCTCTTCAGGTTGGTTGGATAAGTGTCCCTTTAAAATTTTTTTACAATAGGTCTTCCATGATCTATTGTCAACACATTGTATGAGGCAAGGAGATCTTCAATGGCGCGTTGCCTACCCTCTTACTCAATGCCTTCTTGCTTAATGTATTGTGCAAACGACGATTCGCGCATAATGGCATCCATAAGACCCTCCTGTGATAGAATACGATTGATTAGCGTTGGATCATATTCTAACCCACTCAATATCATCAACCTGCCCAAAATGTCAACTTTTATAGATTCATCTACCCGCAGCGCATTCGTCGCATCAACACAGTGACGCAACCACGCCTCCGAATCCATTCCAGCAGGACGTTTCATCAAAGGCACGAACGGAAACAAGCCCGAAGGCTCGCCATCGAGAATATCCTGTCCTTCTATCTCACTGAGCCGAATCACTCTGTATTCTACCAAAACACCATAGCCGGGCAAGTCCTGGATATAGCGTCCCGGATCGCGCCGACCTGCACTGCGCCGCAAGTAGATCACGCTGGAATAAATCGGCAGACCGTGATGCCCAATCGCACGCATAATATAGCCAGCCATGCGGCGTGGCATAGATGGGTCGTCAGTGGTTTGAAATTTGTAGTGTATCAATGCCTCCTCACCTGCGATATGGGTGCGGATGAGGCTATCGGTATGCCGTGTATCAACCGTGTCTTGCTCTGTGTCGAGTATGTCCAGGACTTCTACATCGTCCTGTCCAAACGTGAATCGGATGAAGTCTTTGGGATAGGTCTGGATGAGATGTTTGGAGATGGTTTCGTATTTGGCCATGTGAAATACCTCGCGTCTGATGGGGTGAGTAAGTGGGATACGCGCAACATTCAGACCTAAAGCAAATGGCAGGCCAAAAATGGTAATTCTCCAAAAATTGAGCGATAATTTGTGTTAGAATATGTCTAAATACTTTAAATATGATATTTTACGCACTTGTTCACAATCTGAATTTAAATCTACAGATGGCCGCACAGCCGCACAGATGAAAGGCGAGAGGGTACATTTTGAGCGATGAATGGGCAGTCAGGTGAAAGATATGTACCGCTTGACCATGTGGTGATGATTCTTGCGTAATCTATAACTTCTGGCAAACAATAAAGGTTACGTATAAAATTGCAGGCTTGCCAACGGGATGTACGTAATTCTAAAAATGAATCAAAACGAGGCCCAGTATGTCATCTACAAAACGGGATTTCGAGGGTGTCCGGGAATATCCCCATATCATCACAAATAATCAGATTTTGGGCGGAGAGCCAATTATCAAAAATACGCGCACACCTGTTCGGGCGATTATTGAAGTCTGGCGTTTGGGTACACACCCTGAAAATATTCCAAACCACCTTCCACATTTGTCTTTGAGACAAGTTTTTGATGCCCTGAACTATTACAACGACCATCGAGAAGAAATAAAAAAATATATTGAAGAAAATCGCATTTCCAACAGATTGATCGATCCCCTAACACACGCAACACAATGAGTTTATTTACAGACTTGTTCACTTTTGAAGTCACACATCGCGTGTAACCTATAACTTCTGGCAAACAACAAAGGCTACGTCTTTCGAGGCGTAGCCTTTTCTCATTTGAAGTTACCCCGCTTGAGTGGATAGTGTAGAAGGTTCACCCCAATTAGCCTGTGCCATCAGTTTTTCATAGGTGATGGGTGATTTATGCCATTATCCACTAAAACAGGGGAACTCCATAAGTCACTCACTGGAGCTTGTACCAAAATTTTCTGAAAATAGATCAGCAAACAACAAAAAGTCTGCCATATCAACAGTACCATCTTCGTTCAAATCTCCAAACTTCAAAACACGAATACGACTTTTTAGATCACTGATAATTTGTTTTGTCGAATCAGGCATATTAAGAGAAAAAACAGTGTCAGGGAATATGTACGCAGGATCGAAACCGTCCACGTCAGACATCCCGATTCTTTCACCATTTTCAAAGTCATAAAGTATGCGAGCCGCTATCGAGTCTGGAGAAGGAATATCGGCAAAAACAGAAAAACTTTTATTTACATTAGAATTGGGAACAATATTTTCTCCAAGAGAATTTGATTCAATATGAATAATTTGCTTTTCTTGATTAAATAGAACAGCATATAATTCCACATTTGTCAGCAATTTATTCCAATTATTTCTCACCGTAAAAGTCAATTCATCTAAAAATTCGCCATCAGTATAATTTGCATTGATTGTAACAATGTTCGCATTAGAGGTATTTGCTCTCAATGTCCACAACCAATCTAAATAAAAAACAGAATGATCCACACTCGCACTGTCTGGCATATCTGCCCATATTGAATTCACATATATATAACCTTCACCTAACGGTGGAATATAATCTATTCTAAAGGCTGCTGAATCCGAATCTTTGTAGAAATGTGTATATATCTGAGCATGATTACCGATAACTCTGCCATAATCTATACCTTGATCTTCCCATGCTAACGAATAGCCATTTTTATCTTTCCAATCGACATAAAGTTCAAAATTATATGCTCCAGCATAACTATTGTTGTAAATACTCGCCGAATAATAGTCTAACGAACCATCATCGTTATAGTTAAAATAAAAATTTCGCAATTCAAGATTATTTGTAACCTGTACAGATTGAGACAATGCAATTTTGGAACTTCTCTGCATAGCTGTCAAATCATGGAGACTAAAAATCATCTGACCTTTTTGTTCAGAACACCATACATTCGAAATATTAAAAAGAATGAAACAAAAAATACCACATCTAAACATAAAAAATCTCCTTAAATGATTACAATAATTAGAATCCTGATATCCTTCGGTACACTCGAAGTATAATTCCCCTTTGCTGGCCTTATTTATTCGCTAAAACCATTCCGCACAGCGTGTGAGTCCGTCTCGCAGCGGGCATTGTTATGCCGTTCTAACTGTGCAGGTCACAGCATGGCGTATTACCACGGAAACGATTTACGCTGTGCCAGCCCCTCGGCGTTTGAGAGCGGCATTTTTTGCCTACTTTTTGTTGCTGGTGACAAAAAGTAGGTCGCCGAAGGCATGAAAAGCAATATAGAGAAAAAAGCTATATACTTCGCTGTACCACAACAGATTGATTTACCATAGTCATTCAAATTGGGTCATGCCTGCTCGCTTTCGAGCTTTCAATAATGTATTGAGCAACTCAAACTCTGGCTCAAGGCGATCATATTCTGCTTTTACATCCGGATTGTTTGCCAACGCTTCTTCTATATCGAGTGAAATCGGATCGAATTTATGGGCAGTTTTTTTCATAGCCTTTCATCTGCGTCTATCTGCGAAAAACGTTCAAATGAACTGGCCTGAGAATCGGCCAGTTGTACACCGCTCACTCGCGTTTTTTTCTGCGGATAGTATTCATCCGTGTTCATCTGTGTTCATCAGTGGTTGCGTTTTCTTCTGGTGCGGCGGATGGCGGCGATTTCTTTTTCTATCTGGTCGGAGATTCCCTGCGGTTTGGGGGCGGGACGGTCTGCCTGGCTGGAGGCTTTGTCGAGGGATTTGATGAGTTCTACGGCCTGCGCTGTATAACGGGCGCGGGTTTGCCGGTAGTCGTCTTCTTCGACTTTTCCCATGCGGTGGTCAAAGTCGAGTTCGCGGATGGCTTCATAGACCATGTCGCGCTGTTCGATCAGTTCGCGGCGTCGCGCTTCTCTGCGGGAGATCTGGTTGATGGTGTTGGCGTCGCGGGGGTCGAACAGCGGTGTGAATACAAAGAGCAAGATGCCCGCTGCGATGAGGATAAAAGCGGCAATGGTCATTACTCGCGCTCCTTGAGGTCGCTTTCGAGGCGGTCGAGGTACGGGTCATCGCGCACGGGTTGTGCTGCTGGTGTGGCGGGACTTTTTGTTTTTGACCAGGCGCGGAGTACGCTGCGTACGGCGAAGAATCCGATGAGGAGAACGAGGGGCGGCATGAGCCATGCCGTGAGGTTGAAGCCTTTGGCTGGCGGTTTGGAGAGGATTTCCAGGCCAAATTCACTGATATAAGCATCGACAATGGCCTGCGGCGTTTGACCGGAGGCCAGCATTTTTTTGATGCGTTCGTGCTGTTGCTGTGCATATCCGCAGATGCATTCGTCCAGTGGTCTGCGCGGGCAGTCGCCGCACAGGCAGGCGAGTTCTTTGCCGACTTCTTTGATCTGTTCCCGGGTCACTTCGGCGCGGACGGGGACTGCGAAGAGGAGAAAGAATATTGGAATCAGGAGTGCGGGCTTCATGCCATCGCCTCCCGCATTTGCAATGCCTGTTTTTCGCGCTTGTCGGGCCACATGACGATGATGGTACCGATTGTGATGATCCACGCGCCTATCCAGACCCACATGACGAGGGGGTTGATGTACAGGTGGAAGAGGGCGACTTCTTCGCCGTCTCGCATGTCAACGCCCTGATAGAGCGCGTAGAGGTCTTCGCGCAGATTGGATCGAATGGCGACTTCTGTGGTGCTTTGTTGATCTTGTCGCTTGTAATAGACTTTCTGGTGGGGCCACATGGTGCCCAATCGCTGTCCGTGTTTATAGACGCCGAGTTGGGCGACGATATCTGCGGTGAGTGGGTTGACGGATTCGGTAATGCCTTCATAGGTGAGGGTGTAGGGTCCGATTGAGGTGGATTCCATGTATTTGAGTTCGACCTGGGAATCTTTGTTGAACGCATTGCCGGTGAATCCGATGAAGAGCAGGACCACGCCAAAGTGGATGATATAACCGCCGTATCGACGGCGATTTCGCCGGGTGAGGTTGACGATGGCGCGGAGATAGGATTCGCCAGAACTGCTGCCGCGCGCGCGCGCGCCGCGGTGAAATTCGGTGATGATGGTGCCTGTGACAAAGCCGCAGAAGAGGAAGGAGATGATGGCGTAGATGTCGCGTACACCGAGGGCGATGGCGACGATGCCGCAGATCAGTCCCATGATGCTCGATCCCGTGAAGTGTTTTCTCAGGCTTTTGCCCGAGGTGCGCCGCCAGGCGAGCAGAGGTCCTATGCCGGTGAGTACGAGCAGGAGCAGACCAATGGGTACCATGACGGTGTTGAAGTAAGGGGGACCTACGGTGATTTTGTCGCCGGTAACGGCTTCGGATATCACGGGAAACATGACGCCCCAGAAGACGGCGAATGTGGCGGTGAGGAAGAGCAGGTTGTTGAGCAAAAAACCACCTTCGCGGGAGATGGGGGATTCGTATTGTGTTTTGGTTTTGAGCAGGTCCAGGCGCGAGACGAGGAGGAGGCTTGAGAAGATGACGATCAGGACGACCAGGACGCCAAACCAGGGTCCAATGGGAGACTGGGCAAACGCGTGTACAGAGGATACGACGCCGCTTCGCGTGAGGAAGGTGCCGTAGATACACAGGGTGTAGGTGGCGATGATGAGGACCATGTTCCAGATTTTGAGCATGCCTTTTTTTTCTTGTATCATGACAGAGTGCAAGAA
Source organism: Gemmatimonadota bacterium (assembly GCA_026706845.1). Lineage (NCBI taxonomy): Bacteria > Pseudomonadati > Gemmatimonadota > Gemmatimonadota bacterium. Next base: position 10,689 of record JAPOXY010000237.1, on the reverse strand, counting down.
GGCCGTGCCCGTTAGCCAGGGCAAGAGGGCGGCGTTTTCGACCGGGTCCCAGCCCCAGTATCCGCCCCAGCCGAGGACGACGTAAGCCCATTTGCCGCCGAGGAGTTGTCCCGTGCCCAGGAAGAACCAGGCGAGGAGGGTCCAACGGCGGGTGGTGCGAATCCATTCTTCGTCGATTTGTCTGGATAATAGGGCGGCCATTGCAAAGGCAAAGGGTACGGTAAAGCCGACGTAGCCGTGATAGAGCATGGGGGGGTGGATGGCCATGACGGGATGGACGAGCAGGGGGTTCATGCCCGTTCCATCGGGCAGGGCGCGCGGCATGGTGACAAATGGATTTTCGTGGATGCAGATGAGCGCGAGGAAGAAGGCCAGCGTGAAGGACATGATGGCTGTGGCATAAGAGGCGAGGGGCCCGCGAAAGGCACGGGTTTTGATGACGGCAAAGAATATGAATCCGGATAGGATAAGTGCCCAGAGCAATAGCGATCCCTGCATGCCGGACCAGACGGCTGTGAATTTGTAACCGGTGGGCAGGTCGCGGCTGGAGTGGGTGGCGATGTAGTAGATGTCGAAGCGGTCTGTGAGGAAGAGCACTTCGAGGATGGCCATGGCGGAGAGGCAGAGCAAAAAACCGGTGAGGACTGCGCGTTCCGTGCTCAGTATGAGGCCCATTCGCCGGGTTTTGGCTGCTAATATTGCGGCGATTACCGCATAAGCCGAGGTGAATAGGGCGAGGTAGAGAAGAAAGTTGCCGAGTTGTGGGAGCATGTGTTTGGGTCTCGTCTATGCGTTATGCACTCTGTTCATGCGCTTTTAGCAGGCGTGCTGGGTCCTTTGCATACAGTTCAGTATAGCCGCAGGTACCGCATACCTGTGCCTTTAATGGCACGCGGACCCCACCTTTGAAAAGCCGGGCTTGAGGTTTCGTTTGCACTTGAACTGCCAGATTCTCCGCATAGCTTTCCAGGTCTATAACCTGGACATCGTTCATTACCTGAGTAGATTCACATTTGAGACATTTTTCAAGGTTCGTCATTGTATCACCTCGGATGATGTGTTAGGGTCTTGTTTATTCATACGACGCTTTGATTTCTTCGTAGCTCTGGCTTTCGTATTTGGAAGGGCATTTGGCGAGCATGTCGTCGGCTATGAAGATGCCGTTGGGTCCGATTTTGCCTTCGAGTACGACATCGGCTTCTTCGCGGAAGGTGTCGGGTACGACGCCGCTGTAGCGGATGGTGCGTTTGCTGGCAGAGGGGTCCTGGTTGATGAGGTCAGAGATTTCAAATTCGACGGTGCGGTTGCCGTCGCGGGAGATGATGGAGCCGGGGATGACTTTGCCGGCGAGTTTGAAGCGGGTGTTGGCAAATTCGGTTTCGCGCGCTTCCAGTTCGGAGACGGTGAGGTAATACAGCGACATTTTTTCAGAGCTGTACACGATCATGGTGAGCAAGCTGGCGATAATGACGGCAAATCCCGCGATGAATTTTATTTTTTTGGTGGTCATTTCAACCTCTGTTTTACAGGGTGTTCGCGCTTTAGACCAATGACGGGAAGTAAAGATATATAAACGGTTCGGGTTGTGCAAACGGCAAAGGGCGAAAAATCATTGTTTTTCACGCAGCGGTTTATTTCAGGCCCAATTGTGCGCGATAGACGATGTCTTCAATTTTGTTTTTATTCCAGTAATCGATCATTGTAGCATGCGTTTTGCGCGCTGTGGTCGTGGTCCAGCGGCCTCGGCGTTGCGTGGATTCTTCCCAGCCGAGGATGGCGTGGGGATAGTTTTTTTCAAAGGTTATGGCGAGTTTGCGGCCAATGGAGGTGTACGCGAGGGTATAGATCTGGGTTGTGTCGTTTGTGACGAGTTCTGCATTGGCGGTCTGGACATCGGGGAGGGTGTGTGTCAGGCGCTGGAATAGCATGCCAGGGATGATCTGGATTTCACCTGTGGGCAAGCGCTCGGGTGCCAGTCGGATGCGCGTCCAGATTTCGTCTTCGAGGATGGCGCCAGGCAATGTGAGGTCGTGGTCGCCATCGCTTTGAAAATAAGATCGCAGTGTGGCTTTGTATTCGCCGTTGCGATGGTTTATCTGGGCAAAGGTGTGGCCGCACCATTCCTGGGCTGTGCTGGTGATTTTGAGTGTGTGCGTTTGATCGGGGGCTACGGGTGTGAATACAGAGGTCATGAGGGAGTAGGGATAGAGGCCCGTTGTAAATTGGCGCATGGCGTTGAGTTTGAGTACGGAGGTGCTCGGCCCGTCGCCGCGTTCGCGTTTGACGTGTTCGTCTGTGAGAAAGTCTTCGGTTACGAAGATGAGGACGGCGTCGCCATCGTATGTGTCGCGATATTGCGCCTGTTTGAGTTCATAGCGGGTGATTTCCGCGAGTCCCGCGTACCATTGTTTTTTGAATGCGTCATCCCAGGGGTTTACTTCTGCATGGGTTGGAGCGAGGGAGATGATGGCGAAAAATATGGTGACTAAGTGTCGCATTGCGTGCTCCTTTTGAGGGATATGGGTAGGGGTTAATATAGTACCGCGAAATTTTTGTATTGGTGGTATATTGGTATGCGCGCGGGCATGAATATAAACACGGAGCGATAATATGCGACCGAATTTTTTGATTTTCTGTGTGGATCAGATGCAGGCTTATTGCATGGGTTGTACCGGGCATCCGGATGTACAGACGCCCAATCTGGATCGCCTGGCACAGGATGGGGTTTTGTTTCGCCGCAATTATTGCTCGCATCCCGTATGCCAGCCGTCGCGGGCTTCTTTGATTACCGGGTTGACGCCTTCGCAACACGGGTTGATACAAAATGGCATGAGCCTGTCTGAAGATATGCCGACTGTGACGGGGGCGTTGTCCGAAGCGGGGTACCGCACGCATGCGGCGGGTAAGTTGCATTTACAGCCTTTTTCGGGCGGTGATTCTTGGGAGAACCGATATCGGTGGTATAGCGGTGAGGTGACCCATTTGCCCGAGGGGTATTACGGTTTTGGGGAGACGGATTATGTGGGTGGACATGTGAATTACGTTTGTGGCGATTATCGAAATTGGTTGGAAAGAGAATATCCGGATGTTGCGCAGAAGGAGCATCCGGAAGACGGTCCTTCAACATGTGTTCCCTATGCTCAGCTTTCGGCGTATCAGAATTTCGGCTATCAGACCTGGAAGATTGATCAAATTCCGGCCGAGTTGCATTACAATCACTGGATTACAGATCGCACGATGGCTTTTATAGATGGTTTGGGCGTGGGTGAAAGTTTTTTTGCGTGGTGTTCTTTTCCCGATCCGCACCATCCGTTTGTGGCTTGCAGACCGTATAGCGAGATGTACGATCCCGGGGTTTTAACGCTGCCGGAGACGTTTGTTGTTGACGAAGATCCAGCTTCTGATAGTTTGCTGCGGAGAGTGGGTCCCGCCTGGTTTAATGGCGATGAGGAGGATTTGCGGCAGGTGATGGCGCAGACTTATGGTATGATTTCTCATATTGATGATAATGTGGGTCGCGCGATTGATTTTTTGCAGGCGAAGGGTTTGTACGATCATACGGTTGTTGCTTTTATCGCAGATCACGGCGAGTACCTGGGGTCACACCATTTATGGCATAAGACGCCCTATCAGTGGGAGGAGTTGCTGCGCGTGCCGTATATCTGGAGGGTGCCCGGGGGGCGGGCGGGTGTTTGCGAGGATGTGGTGAGTAATTTAGATTTTGTGCCTACTGTGCTGGATTATGCGGGGGTAGATCAAAGTGCTATGCGATTTCGACGGGAGGATTGGGCTGTTGAGGGTTTTGAGTTGCCGGGGCGTTCGTTGGGCGCTTTTATAAATGATGGTGCGGATATGTCTGACCGCGCGGCTTTGGTGGAGATGGGGTCCATGCGGACGCTGATTACGGAGCGTTATAAAATTGTGGTGGATGCTTCGGGTATTGGGCATAATGTGCTGGTGGATCTGGAAAATGATCCACGCGAGAAAGTAAATTTGTGGGATCATTCAGAGGCGCGGGATGTGAAGGCGGATCTTTTGACGCGCTTGATGCGGGAGTGTATTCGCTGTACGCGTGTGGATAATCCCAAAATTACACCTGGTGCATAAATAAAAGGAGAATTCTATGGCTGACAGACCGAATGTTATTGTCTTTTTTACGGATCAACAGCGCTGGGATTGTATGGCAGCGCATGGCAATCCCCTCGGTATTACGCCGAATCTGGATCGCGCGGCACAGCACGGGACACATGTGTACAATAGTTTTACATGTCAGCCTGTGTGCGGTCCGGCGCGTGCGTGTTTGCAGACGGGGATGTACGCGAGTGAGACAGGTGTGTATCGCAATGGGGTTGCGCTGAATCCGGATCACAAGACGCTCGCACAGTGTTTTAATGATGCGGGTTATCACACGGGATATATTGGGAAGTGGCATCTGGCGACGAGTGGGCGCGGTTCTGTGCCCGTAAAAGCGCGTGGCGGGTACCAGTACTGGCTCGCGGCAAATGCGCTGGAGGGGACATCTGATACGTATGATTGCGTTGTTTACGATCATGACAATCAGGAGGTGAAGCTGCCCGGTTATCGGGTGGATGCGCTGACCGATGCGGCGATTCGGTACGTGGATGAACATCAGAGCGATCCCTTTTATCTGTTTATTTCGTTTTTGGAACCCCATCATCAGAATCATCTGGACGATTATCCGCCGCCGGATGGGTATCGAGAGATGTATGCCGGGTACTGGACGCCGCCCGATCTGGCGGCTTTGCCCACGCATCCTTCAGCAGAAGGTGAGTATCCCGGCACGGTTCCCGGGGGGGGGAGTACACAGCAGCATTTGGGTGGATACTGGGGGATGATCAAGCGTTTGGATGAGGCTTATGGGCGGTTGCTCGATGCGCTGAAGAGTTTGGGGCTGTTAGAGGATACGATTGTGTTGTTTACGTCTGATCACGCCTGCCATTTCCGCACCCGCAATAAGGAATACAAGCGTTCGTGTCACGAGAGTTCTATCCGCGTTCCAACGGTGTTGACGGGTGGTCCGTTTACAGGGGGTGGCACGTTGGGCGAGTTGGTGAGTCTGGTGGATTTGCCGCCTTCGCTGTTGGATGGCGCCGGATTGGAGATTCCCGATCAGATGTCGGGGCGTTCCGTGCTTCCCATTTTGGGCGGTGGTGGGCGCTCGCTCGCAGATCCATGGCCGGATGATGTGTTTGTGCAGATTTCAGAGAGTGGTATTGGTCGCGCTGTTCGCACAAAGCGATGGAAGTACGCGGTCCAAAGCGATGAGGTGCCGCCCGGTGCAGAGGGTGCGAGGAGTTATGACGAGGCGTATCTCTACGATCTGGAGGCAGATCCGTACGAGTTGCGCAATTTGATTGGCTATGAAAGCCACCGTCCGGTTGCAGACCGAATGAAAGCGCGGTTGCTCGGCTATATTCGAGATGTTGAAGGGTATGTTCCCGAGATTGTCGATGCGGAAGAACGACAAGGCGGTCAACGGCGGGTGTCCGATGCCGAGGTTGAGAGTTAAAAATTAAGGAACGGTTACAACTGCTTGGCAGTTTATTGGGTACAGGGCGATCTGACCGCTATACAGGAGGCGATGAGAGATGTATATTCAAGATCAGGTTCATTACGATAATTTGGATGACGATATTTTGAGTTTTTACAGGGCGATTAGTGTGGATTCGATTCATCTCGAGTTGCGGGGTGGTCGCCCGCCTGCAAAATCAGCGAAGCGCAGTAGCACGGGTGTGGCGAATACGGCGCTGGCGCAGCGGCTTCGCGCGGGGGAGGATTGTACGGAGGCGTTTGAGAAGGCGCGGGAGCTGGTGGCGTCTCATGGTATGAAGTTGAATAATATTTTTATGCCGTGTTGGGAGGAGATTGCGCTGGCAATGGAGGATCGAGATGAGAAGATCGGATTCTGGTGCCAGATGCTGGAGTCGCTGGGGAGGGCGGGAATTCCGTGTTTGGGCTGGAATTTCAAGCCGATGGGGAATTTTCGGACGCCTTCGGATACGGGTCGCGGCGGGGTGAGATATAGTACGTTTGACTATGCGTATTTTAGTGAGAACCGACCAGAGCAACACGATCCGCCTGTTTCAGAAGAGACGATGTGGGCAAATATGGAGGCGTTTTTGCAGGCGGTGATTCCCGTTGCAGAGAAGGCGGGGGTGCGTATGGCGCTGCATCCGGATGATCCGCCGATTCCAGAGCCTCTGGGCGGTATTGCACAGATTTGTTCTTCGCTGGAGCAGTTCAGGCGCACGCTTTTTGAGATTGCGCCGGGTGAGCACAACGGGATGTTATTTTGCCAGGGGTGTATGACGGAGTTGCTCGGTGAGGGTGTTTACGATGCGATTGCCGAGATGGCTTCGAATAATAAGATTGTGTGGGTGCATTTCCGCAATGTGAAGGGTCAGTTGCCGCGGTTTGTGGAAGTTTTTATGGATGAGGGCGATATCGATATGAAACGCGCGATGGCGGTTTATCGCGATAATGGGTTCAATGGGCCGTATATGATGGATCATACGCCGGGTTTTGCCCATTCCGCGTACACGCAATTGCACGGCAAGGCGTATGCGATTGGGTATATCCGCGCGTTGATTGACGATGTTTATGGGTGAAATTTTGGAATTGACGATATGAGATGGCGTAACTATCCTGTGCGTGCGATTTTTTGATGGGAGAAGGGAAGATGTTTGGATTTTTGAAGCGGTATATGCACTGGTTGCACACGCGGTGGCCCTCGGGCACGGTGGAGAAGTTGCCCGAGATGAATGAGGATGGGTCAACGGCGGTGCCGGGGCTGTACATTGTGGGGGATTTGACGGGGATTCCGCTGTTGAAGTTTTCGTCGGATACGGGGGCGCGGGCAGTGCAGACGATTGTGGGTGATTCGGGATTTGAGGGTCGGACGCAGAGGGACGGGGTGCGCGATCTGGTGATTATCGGTGGGGGTGTGTCGGGTATGGCAGCGGGGATTGAGGCGAGAAATCGGGGATTGGATTTTGTGCTGTTGGAGGCGTCAGAGCGGTTTTCTACGGTGGTGAATTTTCCAAAGGCGAAGCCGATTTACACGTATCCGACGGATATGGTTCCGGCAGGTGATTTGCAGTTTTCAGATCGGGCAGATGTGAAGGAACGGTTGTTGGATGAGTTGGAGGAGCGGACCGCGGATATTGAGCCGGTGTTTGCGCAGGCGGAGTGCGTGCAGCGGGAGGGGGATGTGTTGCGGGTGGTGATTCCCGAGGGTGAGGATTTGCTGGCGCATCGGGTGATTGTGGCGATTGGTCGGTCGGGCAATTTTAGAAAGTTAAATGTGCCGGGCGAGGATCTGGATAAGGTGATGAATCGGTTGCACGATCCCAAGGATTATGCGGATCAGGATGTGCTCGTGGTCGGTGGGGGTGATAGTGCGCTGGAGACCGCGATTGCAATTGCCGAATCCGGCGGGCGGGTGACGCTGTCGTATCGGCGCGCGGAACTGAGCCGTCCCAAGCCCGAGAATGTGGAGAAGATTGAGGTGCTTTCGGGTGGTGATCATTTGCGGATGGCGCTGGCGAGTGAGGTGAAGACGATTGGTGAGGATGAGGTGGTGCTTTCGACGGGTGAGGAGGATGAGACGGTGCCCAATGATGCGGTGTTTTCGATGATTGGGCGCGAGGCGCCGCTGGATTTTTTCAGGCGGTCAGGTGTGCCGATTAGAGGGGAATGGCGCGTGGGCACCTGGGTGTCTTTTGCGCTGGTTATGCTGGCGTGTGTGTTTGTGTATCACTGGAAGACAGGTGCGGGGATTCCGATTTACGAGTGGTTTAAGGGGGCAGAGCTGTTTCCGTTTAATTTGATGCCTGCGGAGGATAAGTCGGGTCTTTTTGGGACGGTGTGGACGTCGATGACGCAGCCGGGTTTTTATTATTCGCTGGCTTATTGTGCGTGTGTGGTGGGGTTTGGGATTCGCAGGATTAATCGACGGCAGACGCCTTATGTGACGGTGCAGACGGTGACGCTAATGGTTATTCAGTGTGTGCCGCTGTTTTTGTTGCCGTACATTTTCTTGCCGTGGCTGGGTCACAATGGGTGGTTTTCCGATGGTGCTTTTTTTAAGCCTGTGGCGGATGCGTTGTTCCCTGCGACGGAGTGGGATGCACACGGGCGGGAATACTGGCGGAGTTTGGGTTTTATTCTGGCGTGGCCTCTGTTTTTCTGGAATGTGTTTACGAGTCAGCCGCTGGGGTGGTGGTTGGGTATTAGTCTAGTGCAGACTTTTGTGGTGATTCCTCTGATTATCTGGCGCTGGGGCAAGGGGGCTTATTGTGGGTGGATTTGTTCGTGCGGGGCACTGGCAGAGACGATGGGGGATATGCACCGGCAGAAGATGCCGCACGGTCCTGTTTGGAATCGGATGAATATGGTGGGGCAGGTGATTTTGGTTCTGGCTTTTGTGCTTCTGGCTTTGCGGATTGCGGGCTGGTTGTTGCCTTATGATCACTGGGTGAATGCGGGGTATATGGGGCTGTTTATGGGGAAGGATGTGAATTGGAGCGGTCTGATATTTCCGCTGACGTTTTTGAATTATCAGTGGTTTGTGGATTTGTTTTTGGCGGGTATTATTGGGGTGGGTTTTTACTGGCATTTTAGCGGGCGGATGTGGTGTCGGTTTGCGTGTCCCTTAGCTGCGTTGATGCATGTTTATGCGCGGTTTTCGCGGTTTCGGATTTTTGCGGATAAGAAGAAGTGTATTTCGTGCAGTGTGTGTACGTCGGTGTGCCATCAGGGTATTGATGTAATGAATTTTGCGAATAAGGGTTTGCCTATGGAGGATCCGGAGTGCGTGCGGTGTTCGGCCTGTGTGCAGAGTTGTCCGACGGGTGTGTTGTCGTTTGGGCAGATCGATCCCGTGACGGGCGAGGTCGCCAGGGTCGATGGGTTGGCGGCATCGCGGGTGGTGATGGCAGAGGAGGGTGAAGTGTGAAGTGCGTAGGGGCGGGTCCCTGTGCCCGCCCGTTTGTCATCGCGGCATGGTTTTAGCCGCGATCCAGAATGTTTTGGTTAATATAGAGCCGGGGGTAATTTTCACAGGACTCTGCTGAGTCTAAAGTTAGAGGAGGGTAGTAATGTTGAGCGTCATACGTTTGTTGTGTTTGGGATTGGTGTCGTCACTTGTGATGGCGGATACGGGTTTTGCCGAGAAGTACCAGATTGACCGGTCGCATTCGTCGGTTGGGTTTTCAATTCGGCACTTTGTAAGCCGCACGGCGGGCCGATTTAATCAGTTTAGTGGCACGATTGATTACGATCCGGCCGCGCCCGAGAAGATGATGATTCAAGCGACGATTCAGACGCGGAGTATCGATACGGGGAATCAGCGTCGCGATGGTCATTTGCGCGGTGCAGATTTCTTTGAGGTGGAGACGTATCCGACAATCGCGTTTAAGAGTACGTCGGCTGTGAAGGAGGGAGAAAAAATTCTGGTGACGGGTGATTTGACGATGCACGGCGTGACGAAGAGCGTTACGTTGCCGGTGACAGTGCTCGGTGTTGGCACGCATCCGCAGCGCGGCACACCTCTGGCTGGTTTTGAGACCGAGTTGACGCTGTTGTGTTCGGATTATGGCGTGAATAGCTGGGCGAATTTTGCCAATGTGCTGGGGGATGAGGTGCGGGTGAATATTACGATTGAAGCGGGTCCGCCCAGACAGGCTCGAGGCCAGCAAGGTCGTCGCGGTGGTCAAGGTGGTCGTGGTGGTGGGCGCGGCGGTGGCGGGAATTGAGTTGTGTAGATCACAAAAAATCCCATCCTGTATTCAGAGTGGGATTTTTTTTTGTCCATATAGGCGGATCAATCAGTCCTACCAGTACCCTGAGAATATTGCTCGTAAAAATCCCTTACATCGCGTGGTGTAAAAGGCGACCTGAGGAGCCCATCGCCAATTCTAAGCAATAGTTCTTTAGAGGCAGGAGGTTGTTGCTTACCTTTAGATAAGACAAATTCGACTTGCCATTCCTGGAGTAGGCAAGCATTATCATAGGCAATGACTGATTTTTTGGTGATAAAATCGTGATCTCCTGGCTGCAGGATAAGTGTTTGATCTTTGTGCTCACGCCATGATGTGACATTCACGATAACAGCTACTAACTGATTTTTTCCATAGTCTGCATAATCTGTCAAAAATATACATAAATGTTCACCCCCAAAATCAGGGTGAATAACACACACACCCGCCAGTCCCATATTTATCTCGCCATGATGAGGGTTTCAAATTTCGCTTTGTATGCGAGATCTTTCTTAATCTCTGTCAAATCCTCACCCTCCCAGCCTACAACTCGAAGGAGTGTTTCCCATTCTATCCGCTCGGATGATCCGCCCGGATCATTATATTCAGGTAAGGCATGGAAGTAAGCTGTCAATTCTTCAAAGGTTTTGTTCCCAAATTTATCAAATATCTCGCCGATTAGATTGATCTCAGCGGAGGATAATTCCCCTGTGCCAGGGCCAGGTTTGATGAGCCGAATACGATGGTCTATGGAATTTGAAAAAAAATGAGACCAGTAGTTGGGTGTATTACTATGGGAAAGCCTCTTTTTTTTTTTTTTTTCAATAAGATCATACGTATGGCTGGGCGTATGTCCATACAGAAGATTCCTTGGCGTGTCATACGTTACTGTGCATCCCCAAAGTTCCAA
>JAPOXY010000236.1 GCA_026706845.1 Gemmatimonadota bacterium | reverse complement strand
AAGAAAACCGACGAAACTGGTCACTGATTGTATTAAGCCAATACTTGTATTAATTGGAGCATCAATAGCCATCACCCCCTCTAACGGGAAGCATAGTGTTTTGATTACAGAATATTTTATTTAAACTTTTTAAATAGGTGTGTAAAATGGCCCATGACGGACGATATATCGTCTTTAAAAAAGAACAAGCCCTATCTAATTTTGGATTATAACCTAATATCTTCCGCCCTGCAAGAAATAAAAATACGGACGTTTATTGCCGTCGCGTCTCAATCCACTCGTAGATCACCGGCAGCAACACGAGTGTCAGCAAAGTCGAAGTAATCAAACCGCCGACCACCACCGAAGCCAGCGGACGTTGCGTTTCGGCACCAACACCCGTCGCCAACAACAAAGGCACCAATCCGAGAATGGACGTACTCGCAGTCATCAAAACGGGACGCAAACGCAACTCCGCCCCCCGTCGCACTGCCTCTGCGACACCGAGTCCTTTTTCCCGCAACTCATTGATAAAACTCACCAGCACAATGCCGTTCAACATCGCCACCCCAAACACCGCGATAAATCCAATCGCAGAAGGCACCGACACGTATTGTCCACTGAAGAAAAGAACCACCATCCCTCCAATTGTCGCAAACGGCACATTGGCGATAATCAGCGCGGCGTACTTAACCGAGTTGAATGCCGTATAGAGCAGCACAAAAATAAAAAATATTGTCAACGGCACAATCACCGCCAAACGCGCCAGCGCCCGCTGTTGATTCTCGAATGCGCCACCCCACTCGATCCAATAGCCCGGAGGCAAGTCAATCTGCGCATCGATAGCCGCATTGGCATCGCGCACAAAACCATCGACATCGCGCCCCCGCACATCCATCTGGATCACTGCGTAACGCTGCAATTGCTCGCGACGCACAAAAGAGTAGCCTTCTGCAACGCTCACATCTGCAACGGTCGCAAGAGGAACGATCGCACCATCGCTTGTTTTCAATGGAATGCGCTCAATCGACTTCACTGACGCTTTTGATCGGTCATCGAATCGCGCCGTAATATTGAACCGGCGTACGCCGTCAATCATGGTCGTGACCGGCTCATTGCCTATGCCGGTGCGGACAACGGACAACACATCGTCCGCATTCAATCCAAATCGCGCGAGTTGTTCGCGTTTAACCTGAATACGGATCTGCGGCTTGCCGACATTGGCCTCAATCGAGAGATCCGCGACCCCCTCAACTTCGGCAATGACGTCTTTGACCTCCTCGCTCAACCGATCAAGCACTGCCAGACCCTCACCGTAAATCTTGGCGGCAAGCGTGGCGCGAACCCCCGAGATCAGTTCCTCTACGCGCATCTGAATCGGCTGGGTAAAAGCGATAACAGCCGACGGCACCACCACTTCCAACTCCTCACGCATAGCCTCAGCAAGATCTTTAATATCGCGGTCTCCGGGCCATTCGCTCTCGGGCTTGAGTGCCGTATAAATCTCCATGTAATTGGCGTCGGCGGTTTCGCCTTTCTCGGCACGACCGATCATTGCTACCGTAGTTTCAACCTCCGGGAATCTCGACAGCGCGTTCTCAATCTTCTTGGAAATCTCGATTGAATGCTGAAGCGAAGCCGAAGGTATCGAAGTCACGCGCCACATGATTGACCCTTCCTGCAGTTGCGGCATGAACTCTTTTCCCAGAAAGGGAAACAGTGCCATACTCGCAATGAGCAGACCCACGGCACAGCCAACCACCACTTTTCGATTCGCCAACGACCAGGAAAGCAAGGATAGATAGCGCGGTTTAATGACGCGTACGAGCCATGTTTCGCGTACCCTTTGCGGTTTCAATAACAAAGCCGCGAGCACGGGAATCAGGGTTAGCGCGAGCAATAAACTCCCCCCCATGGCAAAAGTGATATTAAACGCCATCGGCTTGAACAGCTTGCCCTCCAGTCCCTCGAGCGCAAACAAAGGCAGAAATACCACCACAATAATCAAGATGGCAAAGGTCATCGGATTCACGACTTCACGGGCAGCAGCCAATACCGCATCAGTGCGATTGACCTGCTCCGTCTCTGCCCTGCGTTCTGCCATAACGCGAAATGAATTCTCCACGATGACCACTGCACCATCGACAATCATGCCAATACCAATAGCGAGACCAGCAAGTGACATGAGGTTGGCTGAAAGGCCCGCTTCATCCATGAACACAAACGCAATGAGCATCGTGAGCGGAATAGAGACAATCACAACCACTGCTGGCCGCCATTCGCCGAGAAACAAAAACAGAATAACACCCACTAAGATCGCGCCTTGAAATAATGCATTCGTAGCCGTACCCACTGCTTTTTCAACGAGATCGGTGCGCTCATAAATGGGTCGCAGAACAACGCCATCTGGCAGCGACTGATCGATAATAGCGACCTTTTCCTTCGTCGCTTCAACCACTCTGGCGGCATTCTCACCGATACGCGAGAGCACCATCCCGAGGACGACTTCCTTGCCATCGCGTGTCACAGCGCCAAAACGGAGTGCGCCTCCCTGGCGGATTTCGGCGATGTCGCGCAAATATACCGGCGCGCCGCCTTCGACCTTGACGACCATATCGCCGATATCGCGCTCGTTTCTGACCAGACCCAGGCCGCGCACGAGGTACTGTTCTGAGCCGAGATTGATGTACTGACCGCCAACCTGGCGGTTGTTGGCCTCGATCACTTCCATGACATCGGTGAAGGTCAGATCGTATTTAATGAGATTCAGGGGATCCATCACGACCTGAAATTGTCGTTCCTGCCCCCCCCAGGAGATAACATCATCAACGCCAGAAGCAGTTCGCAAAATCAAACGCACATTCCAGTCGTGCAACGTCCGCAAGTCCATATCGGTAATCGCCGCATTGAGCTTTTCGTCGTCGCGTTCCAGAGTGTACCAGAAAACCTGACCGAGTCCGGACGAGTTGGGCCCCATTTCTGGCGTGCCATAACCCTCTGGAATGCGCTCCCCCACCTCCTGCAACCGTTCCATCACCAGACGCCGCGCAAAGTAGATATCCATGTCGTCTTCAAAATAGACTGCGACATAGGACAAACCGAAAAGACTCACAGAGCGGATCTCCTTCACCTTCGGCAACCCGGCCATGCTGGACTCAATGGGAAAAGTGAGGAGTTGCTCCACATCCTCAGCGGCAAGCCCTGGCGACTCGGTATAAATATTGACCTGGGCAGGCGTCACATCTGGAAACGCATCAATCGGCACGGTTACAACCGCGCGCCACCCCAAAAAAGCCACGATTCCAAAGGCGATCAACACCAGGAATTTATAGCGCAGCGAAGTCTTTACCAGTGCTTCCAACATGCAATTCTCCTAATGTACATGACCTGCGCCAAGCGAAGACTTGAGCATCAATGACTTGAGGTGAAAAACGCCAGCCACGGCGATCTCTTCACCTGCAATAAGCCCGCTGCGAACGACCGTCCACTCGCCCACCGTGGAAGCGACCTCAATAGCCTCGGCATGGAACTCGTGTCCGTCCTCGAGCTTGAATACATTCGGTGAGCCTTTGATCATTATCAATGCCACACTCGGCACAGCGAGTACTGGTGCGCGCGTTCCGGTGACAACCTCTACTTCGACAAACTGACCAGAATGCAAGCTATGAGCCGTGTTGGGCACCTCAATGCGCAAGCCCTGAGTTCGGACCTTTTCGTCGAGGTGGTGATGAAGTTGAATGACCTTGCCCGGAAACCAGTTGATACCATCGGGAATGACCCGCACATTGGCACCAATACCGATTTTGGGTGACACTGTTAGCACCATATGTGCTTTCACCCACATCACCGATTCGTCACTGATACTAATGAGTACCCGGCCAGGTTCAATCAATTCACCGACAATAAAATCGTCCTGTAGCACAGTGCCCGCCTGTGGGGCGAGCAAGTCGAAGGTACCGGTCGCTTTGCTGGCGTCTCCCGATTGCATAAGTGCCTCTGCCTGAGCCATGGTCATGCCATAAGCGAGCACTTTGGCGAGCGCATGTTGTTGTGCAACATGCGCTTCGGTATAGCGTTGTTCCGACACGGCCTGCCGACCGAGGGCCTTGACGCGTTGCCACTCGCGATTCGCGACAATCAATGCCCCTTGCGCTTCGGCCATCTCAACACTCGAGAGCGCCACCAGAGGGTGACCGACCTCGACTTCATCGCCGAGTTTCGCATGACGCGCCACGACCTGTGCGGTAATGCGCGGGGTAACGAACACAGACCGGTACGCGTTGATCACGACCTCGCCCGGAATCCGCAGGGTCTCGTTGAGCGCGCGCGGTTCAACCGTACCGATAACAATACCCGCCGCGCGTTGTTCTTCTGCGCTCAGCTCAATTGCGGTGCCCTCATGGTCCGCCTCCTCTGAGTATATCGGTTGGATCAGTATCAAACACAGACACACCGCCCAAAATTTCGACATCGTCATCAGGGCCTCCAATGCGGTTCTTTGTGTGTTGTAATTCATCTAAGACCGAGCCAGACATCCACCTGCCCCGATGCGCGGAGCCACTCGAACCAGGCCTGCCATACCTGACCGTGCAGATCAAGGGCACTCTCTCGCACATGTATCGTCTGCTCCAGTTGCGCCAAATAGTCGGCCATACTGAGATCCCCAGCCTGCCAGAGTCTGCGCAGTTGCTCGCTTTGTCGGTCCAGGCTCTTCCGCCCTGTATGTTCCCACTCATCCCAGGCAGAGCGCGATAACTCGTAGCGCGCTGCCGCACTGGTCAGAGAGGCGTGTGCCATCTGCACCGCGTCATCGACGAGTTGTTGCGCCTGGACGCGCGCTGCCATAGCCGCGGTAACTTCATGTGTAAAGCGGTTCCGGATCGGAAGCGGAATGGACAGACCCAAACCGATCAACCTTTCGCCATCTTCGTATCCACCAGTGAGACTCAGCGTCAGGTCTGGGCGACGTTCGCGTCGTTGCAATCCCACCACAGCATCAGCCGCGTTAACCCGGTCCCGCGCGGCCACAACCCCGGGTAATGCCTGCACCAGATCCTGTGGATCAGCACTTTGCTCAATTACCTCCGGTAGTTTCTCGGGAAGAGAGGGCCACTGCGCCTCGGGTGCTCGCGAACCAAGGCTGTACACCACTTGCCGCGCCTCGGCCAGGTCTGCGGCCACCATTGCTTTTTGAATGCGCGCCTCGATCAGGGAAAGGAGAGCCTGATCAAGTGCCACCTGGTCTAACTCGCCAGCCTCAAACTGACGTTGCGCCAACATCGCAAACTCCTCCATCAACTGCAGGCGCATCTGGGCCAGGCGAGCGCGTTCAACGCCAGTCTGGTATTGCGCGAGACCATTGAGCAAATCTACCGCAACCGTCCATCGGGCGTCCGTGTATTCCGCCTCGGCAACGAGACGGTCCAATTCTGCCACTGCGGTGCGCGCCTTGCGTTTGCCGCCCCAGTCCAGTGTCTGACTAATCGAGAGTGTGCGTATCCTGGCTTGTGCATTCTCAGCATCCAACGACAATTCGGGATTGTAGAGGGGACGTGCCGCGGCATCTCGAAGCGCACTACTCGCATCTAAACCCGCGCGTGCTGCCTGCACACGGTAATTAGAATCGACAACAGCTTGCACAAAACGCGTTAACGCGACACTCGCCCGGGCATTTTCCAGAACCGTTGTCTCAGCGACCAGTGTCGTCCAGGACACCAATATCAGGCCACACAATACGAAGGCGTTTGGCATCAATCATCCTCCTGATGGTGACAATCAAAAGTAATCCGAAAATTTTATCGCGAAAATATAGAGCCAAACCAACCAATTGTCTATAAACTTAAATTTGGTGCTTTTTCCAATGTCCCTGAGCAAATTTGCGAACGGTAAGCACGCCCTGTACAATACTGTAAACAACGAGCGCAGCCCAGATACCGTAAATATCAAATCCAAGAGTAAACCCCAGAACATAAGCGACAGGCAGGCGAACGAGCCATTGAGCGATCAGGGTAGAATACATCGGAGGCATCGTATCGCCAGCACC
>JAPOXY010000235.1 GCA_026706845.1 Gemmatimonadota bacterium | reverse complement strand
TCTCCGTCCTCATGCTGGCGGGCATCCGGGATATATTGATCATCTCCACCCCCCTCGACCTGCCACTCTTTCGGCGTTTATTCGTCGACGGCTCCTATCTCGGCCTCAACATCACATACGCCGAACAACCGCGCCCCGAAGGCGTCGCCCAGTCATTTGTAATCGGAAGCGATTTCATAGACACCGACCCCGTCTGTCTAATCTTTGGCGACAACATCTTCTACGGCCACGGCCTCGGTGCAATATTAGATCGAGCCGGACAACTCATTGAAGGCGGACTCATCTTCGGATATGCAGTAACAGACCCCGAGCGATATGGCGTCATCGAATTTGACAACCAGGACCGCGTCATCGGCATAGAAGAAAAACCCGAACACCCCAAATCGCGCTACGCCGTTCCCGGCCTCTATTTTTACGACAACCAGGTCGTTGACATCGCCCGCAACCTCACGCCTTCGGCGCGTGGAGAATACGAAATCACCGATGTAAACGAAGAATATCTCAAACGCCAGCAACTCGAAGTCGAACTCCTCGGCCGAGGGTATTGCTGGCTCGACACCGGCACATTTGAATCGCTTCACCAGGCATCGGGATTTGTGCAGGCAATACAGGAACGCCAGGGCCTCAAAATTGCGTGCATCGAAGAAATCGCCTATCGCCGGGGATACATCGACGCCGCACAGCTCGAACAACTCGCACAAACCATGGCCCAAAACAGCTACGGCCAATTCCTCTTATCAGTTCTGAACGAATAACACCTCTCACACTATCGGATGCATCGCGTGCCAATCGGTAGCCTGTTCATAGGCTCGTGCAACCGCGAGAATCGTCGTCTCATCGTACAAATTGCCCAAAAAAGTCAACCCTCTCGGCGTCCCCTCGGCAAACCCACAGGGCAAAATAACCGCGGGATGTCCCGTCAAATTGGTCACAGCCAAACTCGTCCTCCCACCGCGCGGCACCAGCACCGCATCCCAGTCTTGCATCACCTGCGCCACATCGCGCATCAACAGAGCACGCAAACGCTGCGCCCGCAAATACTCCACAGCCGTCACCGTGCGCGCCGCCCGAAAAGTATTGGGCCACGAACTCTTATCCGACTCCGTCATCACATCCAGTTCTCCGCGCAGGGTCGCATCGTCAAACATCGCGGAAGACTCAACCCGAAGCACCATCATAATCGCATCCGTCGGATAATCCGGCAATGAAACGGGTTGTAAATCAGCACCCAAACCGCGCATCACATCCAGCGCAGCGGCATAAACGCCAGTGGGATCTTCGCCATCTGCCTCCTTCTGAAACTCAGACGCCAGATATCCAATCCGCAACCCGGACAAATCCACATCGGGACACCAGTTAAACGGCGCATCCACCACCGAGCGATCCTTTCCATCCGGTCCACAAATCGCGTGAAACACAGCAGCACAATCCTCTACACTGCGGCACATAGGCCCCAATTTATCCATTGTCCAACTCAGAGCCATAGCCCCATAGCGACTCACGCGCCCATAAGTCGGGCGCAACCCAACCACACCGCATGTGTGACTCGGCGAAACAATAGAACCGTGCGTTTCAGACCCGATACTGAACCCCACCAAACCCGCCGCGGTTGCCGCGCCAGACCCGGCTGACGACCCGCTCGATCCCTTCTCAATATCCCACGGATTGCGCGTCATACCCTCAAACCACGTCGGTCCCGACGCCAGCGCACCGAGAGACAACTTGGCGACCAGTACAGCGCCCGCCTGCCTCAATTTTTTCACCACACTCGCATCCTCATCCGGCACCCGATCTCTAAACGGCGTAGCCCCCCACGTCGTGCGAACGCCCTTTGTACTCAACAAATCTTTCGCGCCCCAGGGAATGCCGTGCAACGGACCTCTATAATCGCCCCTTGCGATCTCCGCCTCAGCGGCTTTTGCCTGTTCCATCGCCAGATCTTCTGTCAGCGTAACCACACACTTCAACTTATCGCCATAACGCGCGAGGCGATCCAGGTACAACCGCGTCAACTCGACCGGAGAAACCTGCCTCTGTGCAATCAAACGCGCAAGAGAACTCACCGGCAAAAAAGCCAGCTCATCATCGGCATCTGGCCGCGCAATATCGGCCTCACTCAGCGCAAACGGCTGCTGTTCGCCCTCGGGCACATCCCCCGGCACAAACACCAGAGGTGGCTCCACCTCATATCCCACCGACACATTGCGCAAAGCAGCATATTGCCGCCCCTGCCTCTCAATTTGCCCCCGCACCTTTTGCCATTGCGCCCTGGAAAACGGCAAGCGGGCAACATCTCCCAACCCCGACACCGCGCGATCCACCTGTGCATTCTCGCGCTCGGCAACCTCGTCCAAAAACACATGCCGAATCTCCGTATCGATATCCGGGCTGCATCCCTCACCTATCTCACCGTGCGTGTACAAAAGCTGGGGAACCCCGATCTTGTTCTCGGAAGTAGCGCAACGCTCCAAACCCGGCAACCAATCCGACACCGTCTCATCCTCCGGCGAAACCCTGTACGCCTGCCAGGTCTCCCCCACATCCCGCGATATAAACAACACAATCGCATTTGTCGGATCGGCCCAATGCCCGCCGCGCTTACACACCACACCCGCCGCGTACAGCACCCCATCCTTTGACACACTCAACACACACCGATCAGACATCGCACATGTCCCAAAAACTTTCTCAGCCAAAGGCAAAAAAGACTTGCGCTCCCACTTCCCCTTTTGCCAACGATACAAAAACGTCTCCTCAAACTCGCCCTCTCGCCGGTTCAACGTAAAAAGCACCACATCGCCCGCACAGGTCACCACATTGCCAATGCGAATATCGAACCCATCGCTGTATTCAATCACACACGGAGAATCCGGCGTCACGGGCAAGTCGAGCCTCTCCCCCGCCACAGTCTCCCAGGTCTCACCCCAATCGCGTGACCGCATAATGCCAAAACCGCGGCCCTTTGTATCTCCTGGATTATCCTCATTGCTCCGCGCCAGATGAAAAGACAAATACAGCACATCGCCCTCAATGTGGATACAATTCTCAAGATGCACATAAGCCGGTGGTCCCTGAGGATCGACCAGCTTCACCGGCACTGTCCAATCCCCATCCACAGACCGCTGCTGATAAAACAAGCCCCAGGGCCGCTCGCGCTCATACGCCCCCCGATAACACGCGTGCAACACATCGCGCGCATCACACACCAGACTGGGATATGTCGCATTCACACCGCCAAACGGGGGAAGCAGCTTCCACCTGGACGTATCATTGGGATATGCACTCACCGCGTGTTGCATCGGATTGTGATGCGGACCAAACGCGAGATAGAGAAACCCCTTCGAATCCATTGTCATCGCCGCACCCGCATGATTATCAACCCCATCTGCCACAAAAACTGGATCGCTCCACGCCTTAGCCTCGTGACAATACGTTGCCACATACGTCTTGTGAATCTGATCCAACCACACCACATGCGTCTTGCCCTCCTGCGTAATAATTTTATTACTCATCCCATACGCCGTACCGCGCGTCGAACCAGTCTTTGACAAAACAGTGTATTCCATAACACAACCTCTCTGTCTTGTTGCGTTCTTACCCTCCACCTGCTATAATAGACATCATCAACTTCACACGAAAGGAAGAATATGTCCAATCTCAAAAACAAAGTCGCCCTGATAACCGGTGCTGGAGGTGAACACGGTATCGGACGTGCAATAGCGCTGCGTTTTGCGCGAGAAGGTGCCGATATTGTTATCTGTGATATAAATGCAAATGCCCGCGGCGACTGGGCTGGATTGCCCGCGGTTATCGAAGAAATCGAAGCAATGGGACGACGGGTTCTCGCAACAGAAGTCGATGTAACCAGCGCAGAACAAGTCGAACAAATGGTACAAGCCGCACGCGCGCGCTTTGGCAAAATCGACATCCTCGTCAACAACGCGGGTGCCCCCGCCGGACCGGACCGCGTACCCGTTGCCGAATTAGAAGAAGACGTATTCGACCACGTTCACCGCGTAAATGTCAAAGGCACCTTCTTGTGTTCCCGCGCCGTTGTCCGCCACCTCATCAAACGGAACAACGGGGGCAAAATTATCAACATCTCATCGACCTCTGGACTGCGCGGAATCGCCAGATTCGCGGCCTATTGCTCCTCAAAATTTGCCGTCATCGGATTCACGCAAAGCCTCGCCCATGAAATGGGGCCCTACGGCATTCAGGTCAACGCAATTTGCCCCGGTCTGATTGAAACCGAACGCCTGCACGGCATAGCCAGCGGATTAAAACCCAGCGGAACATCAATCGAAGACTTTAGAGCGCAAATGGTCGAACGCTCCTCTCAGAACAATCCACTCGGACGCATTGGGCAGCCAGAAGATGTTGCAAACGTCGCTGCATTTTTGGCCTCTCCCGATGGCGATTACATGACCGGACAGGCAATCAGCATATCGGGCGGAGCGGCCATGGTGCATTAGTACAGGATGCGTTGATCGCTCAAATCCTTGCCGCCGACCGTGCGCGTAAGCGACCCGCCCAAATACTCCACAACCTCCAGATCGGCCAGCGCATTGACAATATTATACATCGTAGGCAAATCTTCCCAACGCGCGCGGTTCCACGCAATACACCCATCGCCAACCAAGTGCTCTTCAACCTTTCGATGCCCCCCCTTCGCCGGCGTAATAACCGGATAGGCAATATCCTCCTTACCCCATACACCCGTCCGCGGCATATACTTATAGTGAAGCGTCCCATCGACTTTCGCGCCACCGCCCTTCGCAGGTGTCGGATTTTCAGACGGTGGCCTCAGATTCGTTACCGAAATATCCAGAAAATTAAACCCCAACCAACCCGCAACAGCTTGCGCTTCACCGTTCGTAATACGCGGCTCGGGCATCTCGCAATAAATTTTCGAAAACCCGAGTTCCTCGCGCCCGGTAATAATCGGATCACAGAGATTCTCCCAGAGCACAGAAAGAAAAGGCCCGCGAACATGGTCTCTCGCCCCCTTAAACACAGCAGGAAAAGAAACACCCAGAATATTGTAACCGCGCCCTGCCAGCCACTCAATTTCCTTCATATAATTGGCATACACCGACACAACAGGCTCCCCGCCGAGTTCAAAACACTCGGGCAAAAGCGCCTTGAGTTGCTCCGCATTTGAAAGAAACGACACCGAAATCGAAGTATTCTTCGGATTATCCACACATTCAAATTTGCGACCATCTGGCCCCTGACGAGGACCCATAAGCGGACCGAAATGCGTGGGCATGCGATACATCTTGCCGGGTTGAAATTTATAAGCCATAAAAAACTCCTTTTTTGTGTTTTCACCTACTCCTCCTGCAAATTATCATACATAGACAGCGGCGACCCTGCGAACAGCCCGGCATCCACGGGCAAGACCACGCCCGAAATCCAGCGCGACTCATCGCTACCCAAAAACACGGCAGCCCAGGCAATATCCCAGGCATTTCCCTCTGTGCCCAGCGGCGCAATCTTGCGGCGGCGCTCTCGCGACTCCTGGGGAATATTGCCGACAAAAGTCGTGTGAAGATGCCCGGGCGCAATGCTATTCACGCGCACATTTTCGCGCCCGTGGTGAACCGCAGCCAGCCGCGTCAGCGTAATAATCCCCCCCTTGGTAATCCCATAGGGAACATTGCGCGAATTGCCAGCGCGCATACCGTCAATAGACGAAATATTAATAACAGAACCGCCGCCGGAAGCCGCCATCTCGGGAATCGCGTACTTACACAAAAAAACCATACTCTTAAGCCCCACATCCATCACGCGATGCCAGTTCTCTTCTTCGACTTCTGTCACCCTGCCAGGCCCGTGAATCCCCACATTATTAAACAGAATATCCAACTTCCCATAGTGTTCAATCGCCGCATCCACAATCGCCCGACATTCATCCGTCTTTGAAACATCGGCCAAAACGACCTCCGCCTCTCCACCCTCTGCCCGAATCTCCGCCCGGGTCCTCTCCGCATTCTCCCCGTCAATATCCGCCAGAATGACCCTCGCACCTTCGCGGGCAAAAAGCAGAGCAGTCGCACTCCCTATCCCTCTCAATTTCCGATCCTCAACCTCGCGCGTCCCCGCACCCGTAACAATAGCGACCTTGTCTTTCAAACGATCCATACAAACTCCCTCATCTTTTCAAATTTACCCAACGCTGGTATTTATCGCGATCAAATCGATCGCGCAGTGGACCAATATGCGTCTCAATCAGACCCTGGCGAACCGACTCAAGCCCCGCATCTTCCACCAGATTATTCAGCTCATCCGGATCAGCCTCAACATCATACAGTTCAACTGGCCTCTCCGAAACCGATTCCACCCCGAGTTTATATCGCCCGTCAAAAACCATCGTATGACCCAAAACCTCGCTAATCACAGCATCCTTCCCCCTCTGCGCACCCTCTGCATCAACCCCCGCTTGAACCTGTGGAACAAAAGACCGCCCATCGGTCTGCAAAGGTTCGGCATTGGCAATATCAACAACAGAAGCAGCCACATCAATCACATCGGTCAACGCCCTGGTTTGCCAACCCCGCGAACCTCCCGGCGGACGCACAATCAGGGGAACGCGAACAGACGCATCGTAAAAAACGATCTTATTATACAACATATGATCGCCCAGCATCTCGCCGTGATCAGAATTGTAAATCACCCATGTATTATCCGCCAGACCAGTCTCCTCAAGCGCGTCGAGCATCTCGCCAATATAGTGATCAATAAGCGTAATCTTCGCAAAATAATTCACCATCATAATTTGCTTTTGCTCAACCGTCATACCCGACAAATTCTTGCTCCTCTGCATCCGTCGAACATTCGGCGGAACGGGATCACCCGGCGCATCCATAATACCCGTGGGCATATCCCCGGGATCGTACATATCCCGGTACTCCTGCGGAGAATCAAACGGATCGTGGGGACCGGGACAAAGAACCTGCAAATAAAAAGG
Organism: Gemmatimonadota bacterium; assembly: GCA_026706845.1. Lineage (NCBI taxonomy): Bacteria > Pseudomonadati > Gemmatimonadota > Gemmatimonadota bacterium. The sequence goes on along the minus strand of JAPOXY010000235.1, from coordinate 10,435 downwards.
CTTATCGCCCTTGTAATTCCGAATCCAGTTCGCCGCAGTACGCCCCGTATAACTATCTAAATGCGCCTCAGTAGGCAGTGGACAGGGAGGTTCCTCCCACGGCTTGAGCGTCCCTCTTTGCCACGGAATGCGATAATCATTGATAAATTTTCGATGCGTCTCCAACAGACCCAACTCATCGAGATAATCGGTATAAGGCGAACTGTGTTTGCCCGAAGCAATCGGACCGTGAAGCTCGTGCGGATCCTCAAACCCCCACGCATTGAGCACATCGACGCGATCTCTGCTATGCGAAGCTGGCACCCCGCCGTGGAGATAGAGATGTGACTTCCCGATCAGAGCCGTATGATAACCCGCATCGCGCACCTGACGCACATGGCTGGGACCTTCACAATTCGCATCCTGATCATTTGCCCACAGCCCGTGTTCCCGGGGATACAGACCGCTCATCATAGACGCGCGAGACGGCATGCACAGCGGACAATTGGTATAGCACTGCGTATAAGTAACACTCTCAGACGCGAGGCGATCCAGATTCGGTGTCTTAACCACCGGATGCCCAACACAGCCCATCGCATCACCCCGATGCTGATCGGAAAAGATATAGAGAATATTGGGTTGATCAGCCATAAAAACTCCTTATCTCGGAATCGCGACCCTGCGCCCTCTCGACATCAGCGCCGCCTCATAAACCTTCATAACAGACAGTGCGAACTCCAGGGACCCGACCTCTGCCGTCCTCTCTTCTATAACACAATCGCAGAAATAGCGCATCTCATCGTAAAAACCCTGTGTAAAAAGCGCCTTATTCTCAAGGGTCCCCAGCGTATCCTGGGGTTCCCAGGAGACCGTGCCAGAATCCAAACCCGTGGGAATATAATTTCTCGTACTTGAATAATTAAAAGGAATACCGCGTTCCAGAGACACGCGAAGATCTTTATCAATCGCCACATGCTGATTCCCCCAAAATGCATACCGCTCGCATCCGCGACGCGCGGAAACCAGATTAAAAGACCCCACGACACCACTCGCAAATTCGAGAATACACACACCAGTGCCGTGATCGCTTCTGTGCATAGTAACAGCCGAAACATCTCCCCCAACAGCGAGCAGCAGCGAAAGCGGATGACAGCCATTCTTCAGCCAGTTGGGCGCTTCGCGCGTTCTGAGCACCTGCTCTCCATCCTCGGGAATCGTCATCGGATACTCTGCGGAAAGCCCTCTGAGCGGACCGCAACCCTCTGTCCCCATCAACTCAATCACCTTCCGGGTCGCCGGCATAAATGCCTTCTTGAACCCAACAACGACCACGCGATCCCCACGATGGCGCATCATCGTTTCCACGTCAGAAGCGAGCGTAGCAGGCGGCTTCTCCATCCACACGTGCAGCCCGGCATCCAGCGCCTCGCACGCCAGCTCTGGATGTGCTTCCGGAGACACACAGATAAAAACACAATCCAAATCTTCACCCGCGTACATATCCGCAGTGCGGGCATAACAAGCACCCACGCCGTATTCCTCCGCAGTCGCCTCCGCGAGATCCAGCCTCAAATCGCAAAAAGCCTTAAGCCTCACCGGAAGATAATGCATCGCAGGCAGAATATTCCTGTAGCAATGTGATCCCACGCCAACAACGCCGACATTCAGCCGATTCTCGAACTCGCGCTGGTAACTCATAGTAAAATGCCTTCCGCTATCTGGCAAAACTGGAGCGCATTTTAACGCCCCACCTGCCACCTTCATACGTCAAAACATAAAGTGAATCGTGAGCAGCAATCACCGAACCGTCTTCGCGGTAGCGGGTAAATTGCGTATCGACGTGAATCTTCTCATCCGAACAATGGACGATCTCGCGCCGGGTCCAAACACTGTGGTGCCAGCCGATATTGCCCAACCCCGTCCTCACACGCGCGATAAACTCATCGTCCATATCCGCGTCTTCCCATCGGTGCATAATTCCCGAAGCCAGACGAAAATGTGGAAAATGCATCGTCGCCTTCCACGCCTGAAGATCCAGCGCATTAAAACCAGTCATCCACGCATCCAGCACGGGAATCGCCCGTTCTCTCGCCTGTGCAACTGCCTCTTCTGATGGCATAAACCCTCCAATCCTAACCGTGTGGCAAATAATACTCGTGAAGTTGCTCTTTCGCTATGCCCTTTGCGATCAGAGCATCAACATAATCGCTATCATGACCCAATTCCCTGAGAATCTCCCTCGTATGCGCACCCTGTTTGGGACACGCGTAGAGCAATTGAACAGGCGCATTCTTCAAACGCACATAAGCGGGCGGCGCGAGATCGACAGCACTGCCAACCGGGTGATCCGTAAAGCGAACAATAGAAATGGAGCGCCCATCATCCCAGACGTCCAAATTCTCGTCACACACCTCGTGCAAAAACATCTCGCGAATATCCTCAAGCGAATCAATGCGGTGCCCGGCCAGCCCCACCTCGTTAAAAACATTAACCCAATGGCCTACATCGCGTTTTTTGATCTCACCCTCTAAAAATTCACCAGCATCTTCATCGGGTGTATTCTCCAACCCCGCAATACACCTCAATTTATCCATCTCATGCTCCAACCCACCCAGGAAAACCCATCCATCGCGCGCGCGATACATGCGGTGAAGCGCGTGCTCACCAACAGCGTCCTGTCCCGCTGGCTCATCGCCCGAGCACCCGGCTTCGCAAGCATACATAAAAGGCGCCTGCACGAGTTGCCCCCCCTGCGCGAGTGAAGTCGTCACAAAATCGCCACCATCGGGAACACCACTGCGCCTGCGCTTGAGCAACGCCAACACAGCGCCATAAGTAGCCGAATATCCCGTAATATAATCGATACACGACGCCCAACCGTGCAAGATCGGTTTATTACCCTCGCCAGCATAGCGCATTTGTATCCCCGTCGAACCCTGAAGCAAAGGATCAAAACCCGGGCGGTTCATCCACGAACCCGGGCGCGGCCCATTAAAAGCCGTCAAATTGAGATACACAATATCGGGTTTGCGCCTCTTAACAGCATCGTAGTCAATACCCAAACTTTGCGCAACCCCGGGCCGAAAATTGTGAACAATAACATCGGCTGTTTCAACCAGTTTCATAAAAGCTGTCCTGCCAGCCTCGTCTTTCAAATTCAAAATCACGCTGCGCTTCCCGGGACTGACCTCCAGGGGAAACCAACTGGAAATGCGCGGCCCAAAATAAGGCTCCGGCGGATCAATCTTAATAACCTCCGCGCCGTATTCCGCCAACGTGCGCGCACTGGCCGGCCCGGCGAGCACATTGGACAAATCCAAAACGCGAACACCTTTCAGGATGGGTTTTCCGGGCAATGCCGCAATATCCCCATTCGATTTGGGTTCAACATCTCCCACAAACGACCTCGACGGCCTGGGAATCGCGCATTCATCCGGCGTCTTGGCAAGCCACGTCTGCACACCGAGTTGCCGCATCGGTCCATACTCGGGATCATCAACCACAACCGTCAAAGCCGCTTCTTCGGTCTCGGATTTGTGCAACCACTCCTGTGCCGTGCGCTGAATCGTACACGGCACGCCAGCAGCCGTCAAAACATCGACCCAGTGTTGTGCGGGTTCACTTGCCAGCACACTTTCAATTTTTTCGCGCGCTTTGAGATTCCATTCACTGGACAAATGGGATGAATCGGGAATATTATTCGTCAAATGCAGATTCTCATAAACCGGCACATCGACCATACCCTCCGCAATCAAATCATCGTACACCTCCAGCGCTTTGACCAGTGACCGACTATTTCGGGAATGTCCAGCCGTAATAATATAAAGCCATTGCCCATCGCCCGCACGAAACGTACCGCTAAAAGGCGACCCCGCACCACTGGATTGTTTCTGACGAACAGCATTGGCCGGCGTGCCATATCGCGCGGGCTTATCCGCCACATCCAGCATAATAACCGCCATAGCAGACATCGCCGCACCAACCAGAGAAATCTCAATCACATCGCCGCGCCCACTCTCTTCACGCGCATACAGCGCAAGCGTAACAGCGATAGCACCGTGAATCGCCCCATAAGTTGAACCCAACGGCATCGGCGTATAAACAGGCGGCAGATCCGGTCTTCTACTTTGAAGATCTGTATATTGACCTATCGCCGCGCTGATAATACCTTCAAATGCGCGAATAGACGCTCTTTCATCCGTCGAAGCAAACCCCGGCAAAGAGAGATAAACCAACCCCGGATTCAGCGCAGTCATATCTTCTGCCCCCAAACCCAATCGCTGCATAACACCCGGGCGAAAATTTTCAATAACCACATCCGCCGAACGGATCAACTTCACCGCCATCGCCAGATCATCAGCACTTTTCAGATCAAGGGTAATACGCTGTTTCCCCCGATTAAAAACGCCATTTGCCGGCGTATCCCAATCCGGTTTGCCCGGCCGATCCACCTTAATCACCTCAGCACCCTGATCTGCGAGCAACATCCCCGTCAAAGGCCCGGCAATATAATGACCGAAATCAATAACGCGGATCCCGGTCAACGGTGCTTGTTTATCGCGTTCTGGATTCATCAACTATCTCCTCACATAAAGTTCTCTGATGACTCATTCTAAACCTGGGAATCAACTTCCCCACAGGCTGACATCGCTTTGCACTTGAAGTGGGGCTACCAATATATCAGTCACTGGATAGTCCACAAACAGAAAATGCGCCCCGCATTACAAGAAGTACAGCGATTAAATGCCGATGGTAAAACCGTATTGATCGATGTGCATACCAGCATGGAGAGCAAATAATCGCGGTTTTAATCCCTGTCGAAAACATGAGCAGTATAAACCAAAAAACCACGCCCAAAGGACGTGGTTTTTTACTTGATAGGCTGGATATGTTTTAGTCAATAACAGAATTTGAATCCACTGACCGAGACAAACGTCGAGAAGGTCATTTACTCTACAATGCGAAAATAGACGTATTTCCTATCCGTCTGATCCGTCCGCTTGTCCTTTGCCAATACGGTCAATTGATAAATTCCCGTAGGCACCTGATTCACATCAATCTGCAAATACGTGAAATCATCTTCTCGATTCCCTTCGTAATTCGCTGTCACTGTGCGCGTCAAATCACCATCTTTTGATCGCTTGATCTTCAAGCCCTCAGCGGCGATGTGATGGACCTGCCCGCCACTCGTATAAACCTTCGTCTCGCCCCATATATCGCTATCGGGAAATACGCTATCGATCACATCGTCATCCTGTGATTGTCCGGTCTGCAAATCCTCGGCAGCAATTTGGTCTGCTTCTTCACTTTGCAGATCGATCTCTGTTTTTCCCATCGTATCAATCAAATCTTGAGAGGCAAATAATGTGGGCGATAGCGTATCTACCTCTGGCTTGCCGATGGTGTAGGAGATTTCATACTGCGTACGGCCAAAAGCGTCGCGTTGGAGATCGTACAGTTCCAGATAGATAAAGACCGGTTCAGACGGTGAAAATGTTCGGACAGGATTGGGTGTGATGTGCAGGTCGTCATGGCTTTCTGGCAATGCTTTCTTCGTTTGAATATCGCTACCGACGAGCAGATCGCTCAGATGAAAGGTCTCATCGTCATAGACATACTGCTTCTCATCGCGTGCCACGCCAATTAGACCAGATGTTTGATCCATAAATTCTACTGAAAAATGATAGCGTCCTTGAGGTACAGACACCTGGCGCGATACCAACAGGTGATCGTTGCGATGTCGTGCAGCGGCGTTTTGTGCCGGTTTCTGCGGCGGCAATGCAAAGGCCCTGGACTCGCGATCATTATACATATCATTCCACTGCTGATCAAAGAAGAACACGCCATCCCAAAAACTCACCTTGCCTGTTTCAAAATTTTCTGCTAATCGGTCTTTTGGAATCATATAGCTGAGTTCGACGCGAACGCTGTCTCGTTCTTCAAAAGCTGCAACCTGATAGGGGAGGGAATATTTTCGATACAAATACGGATCGACAAACCGTTGCTCTATTTTTTTTAATATATGATGTGAGGTTTCCTGAGGTGTACGAGGCAAAGAAGCAAAGGTTTGTCTCAGCGCTTCTTGAGGATACTTTTCCCTGACCATCGCCAAGTGAGGAAGCTTAGCCCCGAAGTCGTATTCACGGAAGACACTTGCTCCTATAGGTAGGCGGTCGCTGACACCATACCAGGAACCGCCGTAAAAATACCAGATATCATCCGTAGTGCCACAAAATTTGATCTGAAAGTTTTCGTAATACCAGAACTCCATCATTGTGGCATTCAGGACCTCTTTAGAATCCCATGTCCCTTTATTGGTTGTCACGCGCCGTCTATATCTTCCAAATTTGATATAGGTCTTGCCCATATCCGTCTGCCAGCCTTCAACATCATCTGAAAATCTCCTGAACCGCAAATTCGAATACGCTATGCGACCAAAGTGTTCCATTTTTCTTTCGTTAAAATCAGACAAATAGAGCGGGTCCTGGCGCTTCCAAAATATCTCGCGTTCTAATAATTCATCAATTGCCTGCGTCGTATCGCGAGATGCCTGATCTTCCTGAGGAACAAGCAGGTCAATAGATTCAAGCAACTCGCGCTCTTCAGCACTCATCAAGTCAAGGGCGCGTTGATAGTATTCATACGATTCATCGAATTCGCCAATCTGATAAGCGGCAAAGCCGCAAAATAGCAGCGCATTTTTGTCATCTGGATATTGCGCGTACAAGTCTTGCATCAAGGTTTGAAACGCATTCCAGTCCTCATCTTCAAAGTAAAGGATGCCCAGCAAATAATAGGGTTTCTGATTGGTCTCATCCAATTCGATGCTTTTTCGCAAGACCTGTACTGCTTCTTGTTTGGATTCCTGGCCAAAGGTCTTGAAATCTTTTATCCTGGGCCTCATTGCCATTAGCCTGTAATATCTTATCCTGGACCCCATGTCCATCTCTTTCAATGGCGCTCTTCTATCTTTCTGTAATAGAAAATCATACACCAAGAACATACCCAGACTATTGAGGACATCCGTATTTTTCGGATGCTTTTTCATCACGTTCTTGAATTCGTTCAATGCCCGAAATCGAAAGCTCTGTGCCCACCAGATTTTCCCGCGTGTCAGCCGATATTCAGCATTGTCGGAGTCACTTGCAATTGCACGCTGTACCATTCGCATTGCCCGCTGTCGGCCATTTACGGTGTGGTCCAGCAGATGCAGTTTGGCCAATTCATTATATGCAGGCGCATAATTTTTGTCTTTGGAAATAATCTCCTCCAAAGCCACAATGCTTTCCTTTCGGCTCACCTTGCCGACTTGCTCCATTGCATTCTGAAACAGCGCGTCTATTGTGGTTTCTCCTTTGGACAAACCAGAACCAAAGATGCAAAACAACAGTATAAAACCTGTATAAATCACTGATCCCGTTTTCATGTTTTTCTCCATATCTATCGTGAACCTGTAAAAGAATGAGACGCTTCCCACAGCCTCTGTTTTCACTCCGTCCGCAAGGCATCCACTGGATTTGTCCGTGCGGATTTGAGGGCCTGATAGGTCATGGTTGCGAGTGCGAGCAAGAGCGCGAGGACTCCGCCTATGAGAAAATACACAGGGTGCAGATCAATGCGATAGGCAAAGTCCTGCAACCATCTGCCCGCAAACAGATAGGCTATTGGACTGGCGATCACACAGGCGATTATTACGAGCTTGACAAATTCTTTGGATAACAACCCAAAAATACTGAATACCGATGCGCCCAGGACTTTCCGTATGCCAATTTCTTTTGTTTTTTGTTCTGCGCGAAACGATATCAGGCCGAGTAGTCCCAGGCAGGCCACAAATATAGTCAGTCCGGAAAATACTGCCAACGCATTCCCCGTGCGGATTTCATTTTGATAACGCACATATGTCAGGTCATCATTCAAAAACCAGAAAGAGAATGGGATTTGCGGTAAAAATTCATGCCATGTTTTTTCGATAAATGCGAGGGTTGCCGGTATGTTCTGTGTGCCCAATTTGAGGTAGAGGTGTTTGGCCGCTCCCGTACCAGTTCTGAATGTAACGGGTCGAATGGTATTGTGCAGTGTCTGAACGTGGAAGTCTTTCATCACGCCTATTACATATCCCTCGGGTCCATTTTTTTCTTTAAAGCGCTTGCCAATTGGATCATCCCATCCGAGATGTCTTACGGCTGTTTCATTTAAGATAAATGGGCGGCCTTTTTCTCGGTATTCTCGCACCAATTCTCGATATTTTTCCAACTCCGCACGACTTTCTATTTTTTCTGGCCACCTTGGTGGTTCTGATGCCAGACGGCCTGCTACGAGTTCGATGTTGAAGAAGTCCAGAAAATCGCGGTCAATATCAAACAGGCCCATCTGCCAATCGGCGTCGCTGCCTTCGGCTCGAAAGGTGTCGGTTGTGATGTACCCGCCTTGTGGGAAACGCGTGGCTGTTGCTTTCAAAATATTTGGGTGTGCCGTGAACGCCTGTTTTACTGTGGGAATACGCCGCCTCAAATCTTCTGAACTACCGTGATGTAGTTGTCGAGAATAGATGAAAAGCGGTATGCCTACCACGAGGTCTTTGTCAAATCCGAGGTCTTTGTTTCGGATATACGCCAATTGCTCTTGTACGACAACAGTACCTGTGATGAAAGCAATAGAAATTGCAAATTGGAAGACGACCAGTGCCTTTCGCAGCCCAACGTGTTTCGATCCGGGTATCCAATCTCCTTTCATTACCTGCGTGGGTAAAAAGGATGAGAGTACAAATGCGGGATAACTTCCCGCGAGTACACCAACGCCCAGTCCAAACCCGATCAATCCAATCAGCCACCACAGATTTTCAGTGCTGTGCAATATCAGATCTCGTTGAATAAAACTGTTAAACCACGGCAGTAACAGTTCGACTACAATGAGAGCCACTATCATTGCAGCTATTGCCATCAGTACTGACTCGCCCAAAAATTGCCCGATCAATTGTTGGCGAGATGCACCCACCACTTTTCGCAATCCCACCTCTCGTGCTCTGGTAGATGAGCGCGCTGTTGAGAGATTCATAAAATTGACACAGGCTAATAAGAGAATAAAGCCCGCCACCAGCCCAAAAGCATATACCTGCTTGATATCGCCATATTCGGCTGTCGTAAGTCCCAAATCCGCAGTGCTATAAAGGTGCCTGCGGGTGAGGGGTTGCAAGATGTACCGGGTTGTTTGGCGGACTTCATCTCCCATGTATCGCGCTATCAAATCGGGCAATTTTTGCTGTAGTGCGCGGTGATCGTATCCCTCAGGCAACAGGATATACGTAAAAAAGGGACGAAAAGAACCCGTAGGTTGCCATATGGACCACATATCCGCCAATGCCCCTCTTGGTGTGGCGGTCAGGCAATCAAAATAAAAGGTCGAATTGGGTGGAAAGTCGCGCACAATACCTGTCACAAAATATGTGACCGTGCCGCTCAGTGCCTGGTGATCTATTTGCAGTGTTTTTCCAATCGGATTCTGATTTTGAAAGAATTTGCGCGCCATTGACTCTGTCAGCACTATCGAACCCGGTTGGGTCAATGCCGTGTTCGGATCACCGATTACAAATGGGATTGTAAACACATTGAAAATTTCCCGATCTGCCACGCACACGTCTTGCTGAAAAAAGTGGTCGTCGGTTTTGACCCATGAGGGGAGCAGTTGTGTGCGAATGGCCTCCTGAACTTCGGAGAAATCGCGCTTTAGTGCCGGTGCCAGTGCGCCAGATACACGCGGATTGACCGATGTCGTATTCTCCATTACAACTGTGCGGAAGACGCGATAAATGCGGGTTGCATTGATATGATGTCGGTCGTAGCTAAATTCGTACTGAATATAGAGGGCGATCAAAATGACAGATGCCATTCCGATTGCCAGGCCCAGGATATTAATCGCTGTTAATCCCCTGTTTTTCAGCAGGGTGCGAAGAGTAGCTATGAGATAACTGCGAAACATATTGACCTTCTGGTGCCGTTTTCAACGAGATGATGCCTGGGGGTAAGATGAAGTTTTTGGGGCACTACTAAATGTATCCAGTGACCGCGTAAAAAATAATTCCCAAATATTCGTGCAATGTCCGAATTACTATCTTGTGCCGAAATTGCAGAAGAATAAACCAGTCACATTCGAAGCCATTTAGATCCCAATAGGCTTGTTGACTCACACCTATAAACTTCGCAGGAGCCATCCACTGTTTATCTCCAGTAACGTTTGCAGGATAAACTATCGGAATACCGGCTTTAATAAAAGCCCTGTATTTTCGAAACATACGATGGGAGTCTGCTACCAGGATTACGCTATTCCAAGCATTGTCCCTGCACAATTTGGCGAGCGAGGATGCTTCTATTAATGTGTTATTAGACTTACCTCTCGCCCATATAATGGCATCAGGTGGTATTGAAAGGGTCTGGTGTAAATAAGAAGAATAGCGTTCTCT
>JAPOXY010000234.1 GCA_026706845.1 Gemmatimonadota bacterium | reverse complement strand
TTTCAAGTCGCAGCAGGCGGCTGAAAAATCTTATATCGCTGCACGGGTGATTGCACGCAATCCCGCGCGAATTGCAAATACGATATTGATCGATGCCGGTACAGATGAAGGCGTACAAGCCCGTATGCCTGTTGTGACTGCGGATGGGTTGGTAGGGCGTATCGTGGAAGTACACGGTTATACTGCTATTGTGCAGTTGCTTATAGATCACAACTGTCGGGTCAGTGCTGTGGTGCAGCGACACAGCCGCATAAATGGCATTGTATCTTTTGAAGATGGTACTTTCTATTTAAAAAATGTGTCGCTGCGAGGGGATATTAAAGTTGGAGATTTGATCGTATCATCTGGTTTGGGCAAACTCTTTCCAAAAGGACTTTACGTGGGGCAGGTCATTGAAGTAGGGGATGAAGCACAGGGTCTGTTTAGAGAGATTATTCTGGCACCGGGCGTAAATTTCCACAATCTGGAAGAAGTCTTTGTGTTAAGGGCCAGTCCACAGACCAATAAATGATGTGTCACAATTGAATCGATTTTTTGAGTTCCCTGAGGGCAGTGCCTTCGGGGGATTTTTTGTAGTAGGTATCCAGTGGGAAGCAGCCCGATATCATGCCATTTCGGGGGGCTGTGGTGCAGTCGCTGAAGGTTCGACAGAGTTTGCGTTTGGACGCTTCGCCCTTTTGGAGTACATCTACGGGTAAGTCGGGATAAGACAGTACCATGCGCCCCAGACCGATAAAATCTACCTTTTCCTCGCGCACAAGTGCCTGAGCAACGTGGGGCAGAAATTCCTGGAGGTAGGAATAGGCGGTACCGACGATGAGCAAATCGGAAAATTGTTTTTTGATTTGCGCGGTAATGCCAACTTGACGGGCAACGCCCACGAGGGGGTCTTCGGGGGGTTGATAGCCATCGGAGGGGGGGAAATAAGCAGGCCGCTGAATGTGGGGATTGTAGTAAGGACTGCCTGCTGAGAGATTGACGAGCACAATATCGAGTTCGCGCAGCAATTCGAGGAAACGACAGGCTTCGGCGATATTTGCGGCGATGGGATTGTCTGCATCAATGCCAAAGCCGTATTTATAGGGCAGGCATTCGGAAAAATCTTCGGGAATGCCGGGTCCGAGTTTTTTGCCTTCGGATTGTTCGGGGTCGGGGTAAAAAGGCACAAAATCGAATGCGCTGAGGCGCACACCTATTTTGAGACCAGGACAATCGCTGCGAATGCCCGCGACGATTTCGCGAAGGAATCGGGTTCGGTTCTCAAATGAGCCACCATACGGTCCCGGGCGGGTAAAGGCACTCAAAAACTCGTGACCGATATAACCGTGGCAGTGTTTGACATCGACGAACTGATATCCGAGGTCATACGCCATGCGCGCGGCACTGCGATAGTCGTCAATCAGGCTTTTGATTTCGCTATCGGAGAGCACGGGATCGTCCGAGTCAATGCCAAATTTGCGGTCGAGAATCGGATGGCGATACACTATGCGGGGTTCGAGTTTGATTTTGTCATTGGGTCTGCAAAAACGCCCCGAGTGGGTCAGTTGAAGGCCGATGAGGAGGTCATCGGGGCTGCCGATGTGTTCTCGGTGTGCTGATAAGAGTTCTTCGCGGAGTTTGCCCAAACCAACTTTGGTATGTTCGGCTGCAAAGAGTTGATTGGGGTTTGCGCGTCCTTCATGGCGCACGGCAACGGCTTCCCCGCCCCATATTAATTTTGCGCCACTAAGGCCAAAGTTGTGCCATCTCCGGAGGGTATATTCCGAAGGATTGCCATCAATTTCGCCATCCCAACCCTCCATGGGATGGATGCAAAAGCGATTGCCAATGCGAAAGCCCTGACACTCGCTCGTTTGGGCAAGCGGAGATTCTGGTGCTTTGAGAATTTCGTCATCGCAGGGAAGGTCGATTCCGAGGTCGTTGACATGTGCTTTGAATGATTCGACGGTTTTGTGATGTCCGATGCGCTGGTATTTTGCCAGAGGCATTGGCACTCCTTGGGCGAAATGGTTTGCATTATGTGCCTTAGAAGGCTATGAATATACCAAAGGATGTTTGGGGAAGCAATGTTTCTGAAAGGAGTAACTATGGCAGTAGAGAATTATGTGCAGATTGTGGTGCCCGGCGATGAGCCGGTACAGATTGCGGGATCACCTCATCTCGAGCGATTGGCAAGTTATGGCGATGTGGCGCTTTACGATACGCGACCCGCGTCAGTAAAGGAAAAGATCGAGCGAGTAAGGGAAGCCGATGTGATTATGAACACGCGCGGTGCTGTGACGTGGGGCGAGCAAGAGTTTAGCCAATTGCCGAAGTTGAAAATGATTGCGACGTGTTCTATTGGCACAGATATGTTCGATCTGGAGGCCGCAAAAAAGCGTGGGATTGTGATATGCAACCAGCCGGGCAGAACAGCGCCGGTTGTGGCAGAGCACATGTTTGGACTGATGTTCGCCGTTGCAAAACGCGCTGCGTATTTAACCATAGAGATGAAAAAGGGAGGCTGGCCTCGGCGGGATAATGTGATGCTGCAGGGCAAGACTCTGGGGATTATTGGCGCAGGCAATATTGGCGCAGAGATGGCGCGACTCGCCCGGGCGATTGGGATGGAGGTGATTGCGTGGACATTTCATCCGTCATCTGAACGGGCGGAAAAACTCGGCGTGCAATTTGTCGAGTTAGACGAACTGCTCGAAACTTCTGATGTAGTCAGTTTGCACGTGGCGTTGACAGATGATACCAGGGAGATGATCGGTGAGGCTGAGTTGGAAAAGATGAAAACAGGTGCGCTATTGCTAAATGGGGCACGCGGTGCGGTAGTTGATACGGATGCACTGACCGATGCGTTAAACAGTGGGCATATCGGCGGAGCGGGTATCGATGTGTATGAGGAAGAACCGACACCATCCGATTATCCCCTTTTTGCGTGTGAACATGTGGTGCTTACGCCGCATTGTGCAGATATGACGCCAGAAGGTGTCGATCTGCTCAATAGCGGCGCAGTGGAGAATGTAATCGCATTTTTGGAGGGACGAACACAAAATGCCGTGACGTAGTTTTAGATATACCCCTCCTGGGTCAAGAGTTCGGCCATCAGGACAGCACCGCCTGCTGCACCGCGTACTGTATTGTGACTGAGGGCGATGAATTTGTAATCGAAGAGATTGTCTTCGCGCAGGCGACCGAGTGTAATGCCCATGCCATTTTCTGCATCGCGGTCTAAGCGCGTCTGCGGGCGGTCATCGCCTTCGATGTACGCGAGAAATGTTTTGGGCGAGGAGGGCAGTCCTGTAGCTCTGCGGTCTCCTTCGAAGTCTTGCCATCGTGAGAAGATGTCCTCAGCCGTGGGTTTTTTGTCAAAGGATACAGATACGGCTGCCATGTGTCCATCTGTGACGGGAACCCGAACGCATTGGGCAGAAATGATCGGACTGCGGCTGGGCACAATTTCATCTTTGACGATTTTGCCCCAGATTTTGTGGGGCTCGTTTTCGCTTTTGTCTTCTTCTCCGCCGATATAGGGGATGATATTGTCTATCATTTCTGGCCATGTTTCAAAGGTTTTACCCGCACCGGAAATGGCCTGATAAGTGCATATAGAGGCGCTGGAAGGCCCAAATTCTGACAATGCGTGAAAAGCCGGCACATAAGGCTGAATGGAGCAATTGGGCTTTACGGCAATAAAACCGCGTTGGGTACCCAGACGTTTGCGCTGCTCCGGAATGATTTCGGCGTGCTCTGGATTGATTTCTGGCATAAGAATGGGCACGTCGGGGGTCCAGCGGTGCGCCGAATTATTGGATATCACCGGCGTTTCAGCTTTTGCATAAGCTTCTTCGAGTTTGTAAATCTCTTCTTTTTCCATGTCGAGCGCGCAGCAGACGAAATCGACCTGTGATGCGATTGCATCAATTTCGCGCACGTCCTGCACGACGAGGTCGGATACTGTTGCGGAAATGGCAATATCGCATTGCGTCCATCGGCCTTTCACAGCTTCTCGATAGGTTTTCCCTGCAGAGCGCGGGCTGGCGGCAACGGTGGTGACTTCATACCAGGGATGATCGGCGAGCAATGTGACAAAGCGTTGTCCGACCATGCCGGTTGCGCCGAGAACCCCAACTTTGAGCCTGGACATCGGTTTTTCCTTTCTGCGGATCTGAACAAAAAAACAGTCGGTTGCCAGAGTAGAAGCACGCCGACTGCATATAGCAGGAACAGCCTACAAGAGAGCGCCCCACGGGATTATTTCCCGTGACAGTTCAGCAGATATTATCTGCTGACCCAGCCAAATGCCCTGCGGTGGAACATTTGGCTTCGGCATCCCGACCCTTTCATCTGGTCTATAGATCCGCTTTCTGGTGCCAGATTACTGATGACGGAACGCGCCTCTACTCTTGGTGGGGAGAAATCTCACATATTCTATATTTTTTGTCAACCTGAAAATGAAATATGCCGCTGATATTGACAGGCTGGCACTCGCAGATTATCATAATGGGATAGGATAGGTCAGATCAATACAGGAATCACAAAAGGAGAATTTTATGAATATGGTCGTAATCTGTTGCGATACGTTTCGAGCAGATATTGTTGGAGCGGGCAAAAAGTTGAGCCATGTGAGAACGCCTCATTTGGATCAGTTGGCTTCTGACGGCCTGATTTTTAATCGCTGTTTTGCAGAGGGATTGCCGACGATTCCTTTTCGACGGTGTGTGTTTACGGGTATCCCGTCCTTTCCCTGGCGGTTCGATACACCAAATGAAGGGCTTCAGCCAGCAGGCTCTGGCTGGCATCCTATTCCGCCAGATCAGGATACGCTTGCGGAACGCCTGCACGATGCGGGTTTTGTTACGGGCCTGGTCGCGGATACCTATCACATGTTTAAGCCGACGCAGAATTTCACGCGAGGTTTTTTGTCGTGGCGCTTTGTTCGCGGACAGGAACAAGATGGATATCGCACGGGACCGCTGTCGCGGATCGATCTGGCAGCGCATGTACGGGATGGGGATGCAGACCCCAGGAAACATGCGGTGATTGTTCAGTATTTGCTCAATATGCTGGATCGGCAGGAGGGCGAAGAAAATTATCTCGCTGCCCAGGTGTTCCGCGAGGCATCGCAATGGGTGGAGGACAATAGAGGCAACAAGCCGTTTTTCCTTTGGATTGATAGCTTTAGTCCACACGAGTTATGGGATCCGCCAAGGCAGTATGCCGATGCTTATTTTTCTGATCCCTCGGTGAAGGATTATATCCATCATAGCGTCTTGCCCCTTGGCGATGCGACAGATGCGGAAATCGAGCGCACAAAAGCATTGTATATGGGCTATGTCACATTTGTAGATCGCTGGATTGGGCATTTGCTGGAAACGATTGACCGATTGAATCTGCGGGACGATACGGTGGTGATGTTCGTATCCGATCACGGCACGCAATTGATGGATAGGGGACGATTTGGCAAGGGCGGTAACGCGCTATTTCCATTTAATACGCAGATCAATTGGATTGTTCGCCATCCGGGTGGGCCGCGCGGGCAAGAAACGGATATCTGGACGCAGAATCAGGATATTACGCCGACGATTCTCAATATGCTGGACGTTGACTATGAAGAGATGGATGGGGCAGATGCCTGGGCATGTGTGACGGGTGCGTGTGAACCAGCTCGAGATTACATCACAACGGGTTGGGCAACGAACTTTAATGTGCGGGATGATCGCTACAGCGTACACATGGATGTGGGGACAAGGTCGCCCGAGGCTACGGTTTACGATTTGAATGTGGATGCCGATGAGAAAAATCCTCTGAGCGACCCGCCCCGCGAGGTCGTCGCACTGGCATTGGAACGGGCGCGTACTGTGATTGGCGATTTTCCCGATGTGTTCAGCGCGTATAAACAAAGACATCCAGCGCGGGCAATGCGGACGTTTATGAACAAGTCTAATCTTGGAACATGAGGGGCTGATTTTGAACTACACGGTTAAACAACATCCCGACCATCACCGGCTGAACCATATTACAATTGATGCCGATGCCGCAGCGGCATTTGTGCGCGAGGTCGAAGACCTTTCGGAACAGCGATTGACTTATGTGCCATATCTGAGATTGATCGCCGCCGATTGTCTGCAAAATATCGTTGGTGGCGATTTTTTCGAGCATATCAATGCGATCGTTAGAGATCGCGCAACAGGGGGTTTCACCATTGCGGCTAAAGGTGGGTTTGAGACGATGGATCAGCGCGTTGCTTTTGGCACGGCTGTTTCACATGCGATCGGGATTCCCAATTTTGACGATATGACGGGGAATTATTACGCCTGTTTCGAGGTGAAGGATACGGATAATAGCGATTCGTATTTGCGTCAGGCATATCGTCTGTTCACGCTCCATACCGATGGGACGTATGTCCGCGAGCGCACAGACTGGATTTTGATGATGAAGATGGCAGAGCACGATGCGGTAGGGGGGGAGTCGCGGCTGTTGCATCTGGATGATTGGGAGGCGTTAGAGTACTTTGCCGGCCATCAGCTGGCCTCTTTTCCCCTGACCTATCAATCGCCGCCGAGTAAGAATTATCCCGTTAGGGTTGAAAAAACGACGTTCTACGAACGGGACGGTAAAGCGTGTGTGTGTTTTATCGATCAGTTTGTCTATCCCGAGACCATTGAGCAGGGCCGATATTTGCGCGATCTTTCCGATTCTATGGAAGCGTCGCAGGGGGTGGTTTTGGTGCCTTTGCCGCCCGATCATCTCGTGGTGCTCAACAACCATTTCTGGCTGCACGGACGCGAGGCGTTTGAGAAAAATCCCGATCTCTATCGCATGTTGATGCGGCAGAGGGGATATTTCAGGAAGGAAGGCGCTTAAAAATTCGGTGCTGGGAAATTTGGCAGCGGGGTGTTGCGAAACGTTTTCCATTCTGCGCGGAGGTCGTTGAGCCAGGGGGGTAGGGTTTGGAGGCGCGATTCGAGTTGGGCTTCGAAGAGCGATTCTGGTTCAACAGGGCTGCCGTTGGATTCGATTACCTGGAGGGTGCTTTCATTAAACGTGGCGGGATCACCGTGTAAGCCAACGATAATGGGTTGCACGAAACGGTCGCGCGCGTTGCCCGGTCGCCAAAAATCGTAGTATCTCAGAATGCCTCGATGTTTGAAATTCCAGAGTACATAGTGCTTGAGGTGATTGGGGTAATTGGCGAGGGACGCGCCGCTGCCATACAGGATACCGCCATTGACGCGGTCGAGTAGGCTGGCATAAGGTTGAGCACCATGGGCGTCAATGCGTTGATCTGAACGCATGTCATAACGCCAGTACACGGTTCCAGCAGAGCGACTGTTCGTGCCCGGTCCATGCCAGTGGCCTGCGAGATCTTCTGACAGCCCGACCCATACGCCATAACCGCCATCGCTGGCAATAGAAGAATGGCCCAGATTGCCCCCTTGTGTGACGTGGTACACAGATACGGCAGAACCCAAACTTATGCGAAGGGCGCGATTGCAATTGATGAAGGATGTGCGCCGTATCCAGGAATTGACACATCGGGTGAGCCGGAGCAAACTCCAGCCACCATCGTGAATAGCGTCTTTGTGGTGGACAAAATCATCCAGCCAGGTGCCGTGAAAGCTGATGTCTTCAACGCCGATTTCCTCGAGGTGCTGATATTCGCGTACGGTCCAATTATGCGTGTGGTTGACATCGGTGTGCAGGGGTTCATTGAGGCGAATTCGATTGCCCTGTATTTCAGCTATGCTGTGTTTTTCGCGCACCTGGATACCATTGGTCAGCATGGTGGTCCAGATAGATTCTGCCGAGTAGGGCGCGAGAAATTCCGAGATGGCTGCAGTGCTGTTCATATATAGCGTTATCCATTGACCGGGAACGAGTCTGGAGGCGTCGGCTACTGTGATATAGAAGGTTTCTCGATCGGCACTTTCCGTAATGGAGGTCAGGGATCTATCGCTGGTGTTGCGAGGTTGGAAAATGAACATATAGGGCGATGTCCACAGTTGTTCGGGATTGAGTGGCGGCATGTAGTTCACCTGCCGGATAATTGTGCCTCCGCTTCGGCTACCGCTTCCCCTGAGGATGATATTGCTGTTGCGGATGTAGATGGACTGGTTGTTGTCCCTGCTGGTGTTGACGAGAAATTCGCCGGATGGGAAGAAGACGATGCCGCCGTTGTTTTGCTCGGCTGCGGCAATGGCGCGCACGATGGCTCCCTGATCGGAAAGGCCATCGTTGGGGATAGCGCCATAAGCTGTGACGTCGAATACGTCGCCCTGGATATCGGGAATGGGCTTGTCAAAGTAGTGATAGCCCGCGTATGAAAAGTCGGGCAAAATGGGTTCTGTGCCATTCTCTTTGGCCGCTACAAATTGTGTCCAGGTGCGTGCGGGAATACGCTGGGGGAGGTAGGATATCCAATTGCTCCGCGTTTGGATAAAATCTGCAACTTGCGCCCAAATTGGGATAGGATGTGTGTCGGTGGGGTCGCGTGAAACGAGAATCTCACGAGGAATTGGCACGCGGATCCGGGTTGTTCCCGCCTGAATGGTCTGGGTCAACAGGATCTGTGTTGCGGTTCCCACCGCAATGCCCAGGGGTTGTATGGTGTGATTTTCAAATGTGATGGGTATGTACCACTGCGTGCCGTCAGATCCAAATCCAGCAGCGAAAGTGAGAAAATCTCCAAAACCGATTTGTCCGTCAGAATCGAGGTCGTAGATGGGATCATATCCCGCATCGGTCTGCGTTGCTCCGAATTTTTGGGCGAAGAGTAGAAAATCAGTAAAACCAACGGCTCCGTTGCCATCGAAATCGAGATGGTCAATGGAGCTTTTTTCATGTACTGGCGCGTCAACTTGCCAGGAAAAGGTCTGATCGACGGTTGCAATATGATCGATGAACAGGCGCGCATTTGAATTTTGACTGGTTTCGGTTCTAAATATGATATATCGCTGGTTGTAATCGGGTTCTCTTCCCCAGTTATCGTATTGAGGTTTTGCCAGTTCTATAACTGCAAGTTGCCACCCCTGAGGCGGTGTTTGTCCTTCCCAGATCGTATATACGGCTTCCCAGCCACCGACCAGGGGATAGTTGCGAACTTTGATTTTGAGGTCCCTCAGACCATTGCCTTCTACTTTCCACCAGAAGCTCAAGCTGTGTCTTTGGGAAATGTCCTGGCCTGTGCTGAAAAAATTGTAGGTAAAGAATCCCGTCCGCCCTGCAGGCAGAGAAGCAGCGACGGCAAAGCGACCCTCTGGCGCGTCTTTAGACAATTGTAAGCCACTGGACCATCCCGAAAGATTGTCGCAATAGGTCAGCGTTTGTACCGGGTCATTGGCAGAACAAGCACAGGCCCATAAAAATACAATTGTGAAGGCGATGGTTGATCGCATTGTTTTTTCCCTTGAATTTTGTACTTAAAAAATAGAGGCTGGACAATATGACCATAACTCGCTATAATATTAAAATGGATGAATCCATCTGTTGAAAAAGGATACAAAAATGGCAACCGTCGTTGAAGAGACACAAGCGGAATTAAAGGGTCAGTTTGACCAATTTTCTCACCGGCAACAACGGGTTGAAACAGAAGTAGATAACACACGTAGCGAATTGACACAAGCGATTTCAGATTTGAGATACGCTATTGACAGATTGCGACAAGATTTTGGCAATGCCCAAAAGTGGCAATGGTCTTGTTTTGTCGCCATGATCATTGCCGCATGCGCGGTTGTCGGGCTGCTTGTCAATGTGTTTGGTCAATGACGGGAATGTCTCTTGAGCGAAGTAGATAACACACGCAGCGAATTGACACAAGCGATTAGGGACTTGTCGAATAAGATGGACAGTAGTTTTTCATCCCTTCGGCAATTACTCGTCACATTGATTATATCTGCCTGTGCGGTCATCGGACTAGTGGTCACACTTTTTGGCAAATGACCGGTCACGCTTTCTATTTTTTCGCCCCTGTACCCCTCGGTTCAGGGGCTTTTTCTTTTTTTAAATAATACTTTGGACTGACAATTGAACACTGGCAATTTGACATGATATGCCAAAAATGGGTGCTTGTCTATGCCATATCATCAGGCCGAGAGATGGTGCAGAACACCAAAAAAATTTAAAATGTTTATTTACAATATGTTATTCAAATTTTTCTAAAATAGAAATTTGTGGCACGGGGATTGCAATAAAAATAGGGCGAGACGAACAAGCAACCAACAACCAAATAACAGGAGGTAGTAAGATGGCACTTATTCGTTGGCAACCCCGAGAGTCTTTCGCGATTCAGCGCGAAATCGACAACATGGTGAGCAAGTTCTGGGGCGACCTGGACACCTGGCACGGCACGGGCTGGCATCCCCGCGTGGATGTAGTGGAATCGGATCATGAATTTACCGCTCACGCCGAATTGCCCGGGCTGAACAAGGATGATATCAAGGTGACACTCGAAGATAATGTGCTCACAATTGAAGGCGAGCGGAAGCACGAAGACGAGCAGAAGGATAAGCAGTTCTTCCGCCGTGAACGTTCCTATGGGAAATTTAAGCGCGCCTTTAAGCTCGGCACAGAAGTACAGGCCGATAAAATCGCTGCGAATTACAAGGATGGGATTTTGACTTTGACGTTGCCCAAGTCCGAAGCAGCAAAACCTCGGCAGATTGAAGTCGCTGTGTCGTAAGAAGTGAGAAGTATGAAGTTAAGAGGCGAGGCGCGAGAGTGGATAGACTTCTCGCTTCTCGCCTTTTGTCTTTAGGCGGGGCAGGGAAACGGATAACTGACTGATAAAGGGTCGACAAAATGGATAGGAACAAATTGACACAGAAATCGCAGGAGGCCGTGCAACAAGCACAAGCTATAGCACTGCGATATGGACATCAGGAGGTGGACGGGGAACACCTGCTTGCTGCTTTGGTCGCGCAAGAGGCTGGCTTAGTGCCTCGCATACTCGTGCGCATGCAAGTGGATGGCGATGCTCTAAAATCGGAGCTTGAAAAGGAATTGACGCGGCTGCCGAAAGTTTCTGGTCCGGGTGTTGAACAGGACAAAATTTATGTGACGCAGCGTTTTCAGAAACTGTTTCTATCCGCTCAGGACGAAGCTGAAAGGCTGAAGGATGAATATGTCTCAGTAGAGCATCTGTTGCTGGCCCTGATCGGCGAGGGCGATAAGACCCCGGCGGGGCGCATTCTGAAACAGTTTAATATTACGCGGGATAATTTTTTGTCTGTTTTGACGCAGATTCGCGGCAATCAGAGTGTGACGAGTGCCAACCCAGAGATGGCTTATGAGGCACTTGAAAAATACGGTATTGATCTGGTAGCCGAGGCGCGCGCGGGCAAATTAGATCCCGTGATTGGGCGCGATGAAGAAATCCGTCGCGTGATTCGCATTTTGTCGCGCAAGACAAAAAACAATCCCGTACTGATCGGCGACCCCGGTGTGGGAAAGACCGCGATTATCGAGGGTCTGGCGCAGCGGATTGTGCGGGGCGATGTGCCCGAGTGGCTCAAAGATCGGTCGATTTTTTCACTGGATATGGGCGCGTTGATGGCCGGCGCGAAATATCGGGGCGAATTTGAAGAGCGTTTGAAAGCTGTTTTGAATGAGATCAAACAGAGCGACGGCCATATTTTGTTATTTATCGACGAGGTCCATACGATTGTGGGCGCGGGTAAGACGGAGGGATCTACGGACGCGGGGAATATGCTCAAACCAATGCTGGCGCGGGGCGAATTGCACTGTATTGGTGCGACAACGCTCGACGAACACCGCCAGTATCTCGAAAAAGACGCTGCTCTTGAGCGACGCTTCCAACCCGTGATGGTCGATGCGCCATCTGCTGAAGACTCTATTTCGATTCTGCGGGGTTTGCGCGAGCGATTTGAGATTCACCACGGGGTGGGGATTCAGGATAATGCACTGGTCAATGCCGTGGTATTGTCAGATCGATATATTTCAGATCGTTTTTTGCCCGATAAGGCGATTGATCTGGTGGATGAGGCGTGTGCAATGGTGCGGACAGAGATCGACTCCATGCCTTCGGAACTGGATGCTGTAACCCGTCGCGTGATGCAGTTCGAGATCGAGGAAGCCGCGTTGAAAAAGGAAAAGGACAAGTCAAGTCGGGAGCGGTTGCAGACACTTCAGAAAGAGTTGTCCGATTTAAAGGATCAGGCAGATGCGATGCGCGTGCAGTGGGAGAATGAAAAGCGGGAACTGGATGGGGTGCGAACTTTGCGAGCGAAGATTGAGCAGACAAAACGCAAGATCGAAGAGGCTGAGCGGCAATACGATCTCAACCGCGCCGCAGAGTTAAAACATGGCATATTGCCCGATTTGGAACGGCAACTCAAAAACGCTGAAGATTCTCAAACGATGGATAATCGGTTGTTGCGCGAGGAGGTGACTGAGGAGGAAATCGCCGAGATAGCCTCTCGGTGGACGGGTATTCCGGTGACGCGATTGGTCGAGGGAGAGCGCGAGAAGCTGCTGCGATTGGACGATATTTTGCACGAGCGCGTCGTCGGACAGGATGAGGCGGTTTCTCTGGTGGCCGATGCGGTGATTCGGGCGCGTGCAGGGATCAAGGATCCGCGCCGTCCCATCGGGTCGTTCATTTTCTTAGGTCCATCTGGCGTTGGCAAGACCGAACTCGCACGCACGCTATCAGAGGCACTTTTTGATAGCGAAGACAGTATGATTCGCATTGATATGAGTGAGTATATGGAAAAGCACGCGGTGTCGCGGTTGATCGGCGCGCCCCCGGGTTATATCGGTTATGATGAAGGCGGGCAGTTGACGGAAGCGGTGCGCCGCAAACCGTATTCGGTGATTTTGTTCGACGAGATTGAAAAGGCTCACAGCGATGTTTTCAATATTTTGCTTCAGTTGCTCGATGACGGCCGCTTGACAGATGCACAGGGGCATGTCGTGGATTTTAAGAATACGGTGGTAATTATGACATCAAATATGGGTTCGCCGTATTTGCTCGAGGGTGTGACCGGCGATGGCGAAATCCGCGACTCTGCACGCGATGCGGTGATGGCGGAATTGAGACAGCAGTTCAGACCCGAATTTCTCAATCGTATAGATGATGTTGTGCTGTTCAAGCCGCTGTTGTTGTCCGAAATCACCAAAATTGTGGATCTGCTTATTGTGGATTTGCGTAACCGATTGTCTGACAGGCAGATTGGCCTCACACTGACAAAGGATACAAAGGTATTTATCGCCCGAAAAGGTTTTGATCCAGTGTTTGGTGTACGTCCCCTAAAACGATTCTTACAGCACGAATTGGAGACGCGCATTGGGCGCGCGTTGATCAGTGGCGATATCTCTGACGGCGCGCAAATTGAGGTGGAGGTGGCAGACGGTGATTTGGTGATTAAAGACGCGAGAAAGAAAAAGTGAGAACTCGCTACGCTATCTGATAAAAAAATAAAGCCCGGAAAAACTTTTCCAGAAGTTCACCCGGGCTTTTTGTTTTATACATTGCCTTTTTCCTCTTTACTCATGTTGTGCTGTGCTGTATCATTGGAACCACATCTGTTTTATCCTGGAATACCCAAAAATCCTGTACATCCCGGTTCAGAATATTTGAGGAGGGGCTTATGACAGAAAGAGTAAAAGTGGCCGCATTGGGGCTGGCGCACGATCACGTGTGGTCAAATTTGCGCGCGCTCAAAGCGCTGGATAACGCCGTGCTGGTGGCTGGTGCAGATGGCAATGCAGAACTGAGAGAACAATTTGTCGAGGCAACGGGTTGTGAGCTGGTATATGATGATTTTGAAGCGTTGCTGGACAATGAGGAGCCGGATGCAGTATTTGTATTTACTCCGACAGCACATCACGCCGATGTGGTGGAATTGTGTGCGCCGCGCGGGATTCATGTGATGGTTGAAAAACCAATGGCAGCGACCTTAGAACAAGCAGATCGCATGTTGACGGCTGCTCGAAAGGCGGGGACGGTGTTGATGGTCAATTGGCCAACGGCGTGGAATCGCGGCATCCGCACGGCTTATCGCCTGGTGCAAGAAGGCGCAATCGGCCAGGTGTGGCAACTGCTGTGGCGCGGTGGACATTGTGGACCGGATGAGTTGGGGTGTTCCGAACATTTTTGCGACTTCCTATTTGATAGCCATCTCAATGGCGCAGGTGCTTTTAACGATTACGGGGGATATGGCGCGAGTTTGTGCGTGTTGTTTTTGGGGCGTCCAAATCACGTGGTGGGAATGGCGGGGCGGCTATTGAAAACACATTTGCCCGTGGATGACAATGGGATGATGATTTTGCGCTATCCAAACGCTCTGTGCCGGCTGGAGATGACATGGACGGAAGCTGTGCCGCACAAGCCGCCGCACGATTTGATGTTGCACGGGACGGAAGGGACGATTATTGCGGGAAACGATGTTGTTTTGTACACGCGCGGTAGTAAAGACGGCAAAACAATTGCGCCAGATGCATTGCCCGAAGGAGAAAATAATGCCTCCGAATATTTTATTCATTGTATTCAATCTGGTGCATCGCCCGGTTTTGTGACTTGCGCGGATTTGTCGCGCAATGCACAGGAAATTATGGAGGCGGGGCTTATTTCTGCGACCAATGGCATTGCCATGGCATTGCCCATTGAAGATCATTTGTTCAGGGAGTAGGGGATGGAGCGAATCAACGAATCAACGAATCAACGAATCAGCGAATCAACGACGGAGTTTGCAATAACTCTGGGTGGTTGGGCGGGGTTCGTCTATTCGTTTATTCGTCTATTCGTCATCTTTCTATTTCCCATTGCTTTTGCCGCTCAAAGTGGGGCGCAAGAGGGTGTGATTAATCGGGACAGTCTTGCAGTTTTGCTGGCTGAAGTCCCGGTCGATACGCTGGTCGCAAAACTGGGGGATTCTCTATTTTCACCTCCAGAAGGTAAGGCGCGTATTTTGCGCGATGCTTATGGCGTACCCCATATTTATGGGCGCACAGATGAGGATGTCGCGTTTGGTTTTGGCTATGCACAGGCAGAAGACCATCTCCTGCAGATGTTGAAGAGTTTTCGCCAGGCCAGAGGGCGTTTGGCCGAAGTCGAAGGCACTTCGGCCTTAAAATTAGATGAAATGGCTTTGCGATGGCGCATTCACAGTGTCGCGGGTGAACGGTATGGGGATATTTCTGAGGAGACGCGGCAATATATCGCGGCTTTTGTTGAGGGCATCAACCACTATATTGAAATTCATCGGCAGGTATTGCCGCAGTGGGTGCAGGATGTGCGGGCGGTAGATGTCGTGGCTCTTGTACAGTGGATTTTGTTCTTGTTTGCCGAGCAGACCGGTGAGTCCGAATTGGCTCGTGTGGGATTGACGACATCGGTTCCCAAATTGCCGGGGTCCAATCTGTGGGTTGCAGGACCGTCTCGTTCTGGCAGCGGCGCACCCGTGCTGGCGATGGATGTGCAATTGCCATATACAACGCCTTTTCAGCTTTGCGAAGCGCATCTGGTCAGCAATGCGGGTTTGAATGTGATGGGGACGACATTTTTTGGTTTGCCGGTTATTTTTGCCGGTCATAATGACCACATTGCCTGGTCAATTACCACCAATGATACTGATGTTTTTGATTTGTACGAAGAGCGTCTGGATCCCATCAATCCCAGACGCTATTTTTATGGAGATGAGAAAAGGCGCGTGGTGTCGCGGCGCGTGAAAATTCATACCGAGGAGGGGATGCGGGAAGTTGAACGCGAATTTTTCTATACCGATCACGGTCCAGTCTATAAGACGATTGGCAACTGGGCTTATGCTGCGCGTACGAGTGTGGCTGATCGCGTGGATGCAATGGGTCAGTTATTGGCGATGAATCGCGCGGTGTCACTGGGCGCGTTTCAGCAGGCGCTTTCGCATTTGGAGCTACCGGTTTTTAATGTGATATACGGCGATGTGATGGGCGAGATTTTTTACGTGTTTAATGGTCGCTGTCCCGTGCGATCAGAAGATTTCGATTGGCGCGCGCCCGTGCCGGGCTGGATGCCTGAGACAGAGTGGAGAGGTATGATTGCATTTTCTCAATTGCCGCAGGTGCATAATCCCACTTCTGGCTCTTTGCAGAATTGCAATGTCTCGCCAGATGTGGTTGCGATTGATAGCGGTCTTAAAAGGGACGATTTCCCACCGTTTTTGGGGTGGGGGAGACCCAATTATCGCGCACAGCGGATTGTGAACTGGTTGCTCACGCATCAGAATATTGCGGTTGGCGATATGCAGGCTTTGCTTCGAGATGATTATCTCGTTGACGCAGAGGAGTCTAAGGGGCTGATTTACCGCGCTTATAACCGCGCCTGGCCCGTGCTATACGATCCCAACTGGGAGATTGGCAAGGCTGTTCAAATTCTCAGATCATGGGATAATCGGGCGAGTTTAGAGAGTGTTGGCACGCTTTTGTTTTCGATTTGGAAGATGCGATTCGATCCGTTGCTCGCACAGGCTCCGCAAAAGCGCGATATTATTGTTCGGGAAAAGGTCGCATTGGAGGCGTTGCAACAGGCAGTCGCATATATGATCACGACTTATGGACGATTGGATGTGCCCTGGGGGCAGGTGCATTATTTGAAGCGGGGAGATCGCACTTTTCCGATGAGCGGTGCCCCTTCTGGCACAGAGGCCTTGCATCAGACAATGACGCGAATAGAAGCAGATGGGACGATGCTTATCGAAGGCGGATCGGCTTTTGGGATGGTGGTTTCGCTGGTTCAGCCGGTGCAGTCGTGGAGTGCGCTGGCTTATGGCAATAGCGAAAATACCGAGTCTCCCCATTATGACGATCAGGCCGAATTGCAACATCGCAATACATTTAAGAAGACGGTTTTTACAACTGGCGATTTGCAACCTGTTCTGACGGATCTCACTACAGTTCCTTATGATCCCGAAGAAGCCGAGCGTCAATCTCTGAAGGCTATATGGCATAAACAGTTGCAAACAGGTGAAGTTGCACCCGATTCTACGGATACAGGACCAGAATCCTCACGGGACGATTAGAAATCCCCCGTATTTCGAGAGTTTGTTTTTGGACATTGGATCAGGAGGTGTTTATGCGTTTTTGGATATTATTTTTCGCACTGATAACAATTGCAATTCCCGATCATGTATATGCACAGGGTACTGTGCAACAGGTGGTGGGGGATCTCGCCTATGTGGAAGGGCTTTCGGCTGATCTGGATGGCAAATTGCGGGTTGCAGGCGATGATGGTGCAGTTTTGCAGGTGATCAAAGTATTGCCCAATGTGGCGGTTGCACGCGTGGTTGAGGAAAATGGTTCGCCGGTAAAATCAGGGGATCGGATTCAGGCCGATGATGGCACGCTTGCAGGATCACCGCGCAGGGTGGTGCATGCGACGCGGGTTGCAGCGGCACCGCGCATTGACAGGCGGTTAGACGATGCGGTCTGGCAGCAGGCGCAGGCCGCAGAGGGCTTTGTGCAACGCGATCCGAAATACTGGATGCCGGTTACTGAACGGACGGTTGTGAAAATTATTTATGATAATGAAAAAATTTATTTCGGTTTTGAATGCTATGACAAAAATCCCGGTCTCATTGTTACCAATAACATG